>CAVAHH010000015.1:0-14356 GCA_963588395.1 bacterium | reverse complement strand
GATCATGGAAGAAATAAACCATACCCTGCAGTCAGGGCAGTGCCTGGGGGATAAGCTGCTTTTGCGTAAGCTGGCATATGACCCGGTATTTTATCCTCTGCGCTGTGAGGACACGGCAAGCAGAAATTCGCGCGAAATGTTTAGCAGACTATGGAGGCAGAGAGAAAAATGAAACCCTTGAGCAGCTGTGCGCTGTTTGGCGCTACGAGAGTTATAGATGGTATTCAGGATGCTTTGTGCCTGCAGCATTCCGTTGTGGGCTGTCAATGGGGCAGTCTGGCCTTTCGCTATGCAGGCAAGCCGTATGATGTGCAGCAGGCTTCTACTGTCATTTACGAAAACGATGTTATCGAAGGTGGCGAGGAGCTTTTGCGCAAGGCACTGCAGCAGGCAGAGCAGCTGTTTCCCCACTGCGGTGCCGTTTTCGTCGTCAGTGGTTGCGTGCCTAATATGATTGGCGATGACGTGGAGGGCGTATTGGCGGCAGGTAATGGACGGCAGCAGCTTGTGCATATCAAGGCACCTGGCTATGCCGGCAATATTGATAGTGGCGTGGAAGCTGCTTATCTGGCATTACTGCCTTTGCTGCAGGCTGCTGCTTGCAGGACGCTGAGCATTAATATTTTAGGAATTATGCATGATGATCCCTATGCAGCAAATGATATGCAGGTATTGCAAAAAATTTTGGGTAGCAGGGTGAGCATCAATTGTAACTTGCAAAGCTGTACGCTGGAGCAGATACAAAAAATGCCGCAGGCTGCGCTCAACATTTGCTTTGGCTACGGTGAGCCGCTGGCGAAAAAAATGCAGGAGCGCTTTGGTGTTCCCTACATAAATTGTGCCTATCCTTATGGTGTGGGCGGCATGCAGGCATTTTTGCGGCAACTGGAGACAGCGTTGGGTGTTGACCTGGCACAGGAAAGAGCAGAGCTGGAGGAGACTGGCAGACGGTTAGTGTACCGCTGTGCTGATTATCTAACTAATCTTTTTCAGATGCCTGCGGCAGTTGTGGCAGATAAAGCGCATCTTGTAGGAATGAAGTCCTTCTTGGAGGACGAGCTGGGTATGCGCGTGGTCCTGGCCGCCGACAGTGCGGAATATAGCCTGGACAAGCTGGAGCTGGATGTAGAGAGTCTGCAGCCTGTGCTGCTTTGCGGGTCATCCTTTTTAAAGCAGCTGGCAGAGGAGCAAAGGCTACCGCTTTTGCGGTTTGTGTATCCGCTCTTTGACCAGATCTGCCTGGCACCTAACAGCTTTTTGGGCGTGCCGGGAGCTGCTTATATCATTGAACAGATAGTTAACGCCTGCCTGCAGCAGGAATATAAAGCAGCAGGTCTGTATGCGTCGCTGCGCGAGGAGCTATGTGGGGGGCGTCAATGAGCAGGGTAGAAACGCATCCCTGCTTTACGGCGCGCTGCAGCGATTACGCACGCATTCATCTGCCTGTAGCACCTGCCTGCAATCTGCAGTGCAACTATTGCCTGCGCAAATTCAGCTGTGTGAACGAAAGCAGGCCGGGAGTTGCGGCCAAGGTGATGCAGCCGCAGGATGCTTTAGAGTGGTATCTGAGCATGAAGGCAAGAGTACCAAGGCTGACGGTGGCAGGGGTTGCCGGCCCTGGCGACGCATTGGCAAACTGGCAGCAGGTGCGCCAAACGCTACAGCGTATCCGCAGGGAGGATAAGGATGTGCTGTTCTGTCTTTCGACCAACGGCCTGTATCTGCCGCAGTACGCAGCGGAGCTGGCAGAGCTGGGAGTCGATTATGTGACGGTGACGGTTAACGCAATACAGGCAGTAACGGGAGCTAAAATTTATAGCTACGTTAACGATAACGGTAAACTTTACCAGGGTGAGGAGGCAGCGCAGCTTTTGCTTGCGCGGCAGCTGGAAGGTATCGCGCTTTTGCAGCAGCATGGCGTACAGCTTAAAATCAACACGGTGGCTATTCCGGGGATAAATATGCAGGAGATACCGCTCATCGCGCAGCAGATGGCAAAGCTGGGCTGCAGATTGCATAATGTTTTACCTATGCTGCCTGTAGCAGGGACGCCGTTTGGTTCCATAAAAGAGCCCATAGCAGAGGATATAGATTTGCTGCGGTGTGAATGTGAGCAATGGCTGCCGCAGATGCTACACTGCAACCGCTGCCGTGCGGACGCAGTGGGGGCGTTAGTAAATCCTGTGTGCTTCAAAAAAACTAAGTAAGGCGTAAGCTTGGGATGTAACCAGGCTTACGCTTTTTTGATGCATGCATAGATGAGTTGCCTGAATTTATAGCGTGAACTTGACTCTATAAGAAGGCTGTTCACAGATAAATCGCACTTTTTACTAAAGTGAGGCTAGCGGTTGTGGTATAATAATGGCAGATAAGGCAATTTAGCTGAGGCTATATTGAAGGAGTGATACAAATGGCTAAAATTGATTTTGGCGCTAAACCGATGCTGTTCCCGATGCCGGTGTTTATTATCGGTACCTATGATGCGGATGGCGTGCCTGATGCTATGGCTGCTGCCTGGGGCGGCATTACAGATACCAACGAGATTTCTATCGCTATGGCTGCAGAGCATAAGACAGCGGCCAATCTTGTGCAGACGGGAGCCTTTACTGTGAGCATGGCTACAGTGGATATGGTCACTGCCTGTGATTACGTGGGTATTGAATCGGCCAACAAGGTGGCGGATAAATTTGCTCGTGCAGGCTTTCATGCTACTAAGAGCAAGCTTGTAAACGCACCCTTGATTGATGAGCTGCCTATGGCTTTGGAATGTAAGGTTAAAAGCTATGAGCATGAGGTGTTGGTGGGTGAGATTGTAAATGTTACGGCAGATGAAAGCGTTTTGACTGATGGCAAAATCGATCCTGCAAAGCTCAAGCCGTTGACCTTTGACGGTGTAAATCACAAATATATCGCGCTTGGTAACGTGGTAGCAGCTGCGTTCGCCGAAGGCAAAAAGCTGAAGTAAGTAGCTGGGAACGAAGGAGGTTGTAGTATGCAGAACAAAAAATGGATTGCGGCAGCGCTTGTGTGTGGCTTTGTTTTGGGCAATGGTATGCCTAGTGCTAACGCTGGTATTTTGGATAAGGTGCTGAAGGGCGGTGCGGTTGGCTACGCTGTAGATGCTACGGCTCCGGCGCTAAATAACGCGATAAATACGCTGACTGCCAAATATGGCGTGGGCACGACAGACGCGACGAAGGTTGTGCCGATCATTTCGGTGGGTGATGGTAGCCGTGCCGGCGCAGCCCAGGTATCAGGCCCGCAGGCCAAGGTGGACCAGGTCAAGGCAGCGCTGATGATTGAGCAGACAGTGTTGGGTGTGCGCTGTAAGGTGCTGTTGCCTGTGGATAACGTATCGTATAAAAATGTTAACCGCGTGCAGGGTGTGGGCGTAAGCGCATCACTGGACGTAAAAATTTAACAGCAAGTGAAAAAGCCGTGCAACGCCAGAGCGATCTTGGCGTTGTACGGCTTTTGTTATTTTGAGTGAAATTGTTCAAGCGTTGACTAATCCCTTGAAATGACAACAATTTTAAGGGATTAGCTTACGATGCAGAGATATAGTTGCCTGCAGGCGATGCTTACAGCACCTTTTGTAGTAGGCTCAATACGTTGCCGTGAGTAATTTTGGCAACCGTTTCATCGCTGTACTTGCTGGCTAAAAATTCTACTAATGGCTTGTAATCCTGCACGCCCTGAATGTTATAGGGCGGATGGCTGATGCCGTCAAAGTCACTGCCGAAGCCGACGTGGTCATCGTTACCCGTGAGGTTTAGTATGTAGTCGATGTGACGGTAAACGCTTTCAATGCAGGCGTCATGGTAATCCTGCTCCAAAAATTGACCGGCAAAGGTGATGCCGATGAGACCGTCGTTTTCGTTGATAGCTAAAATCTGCTTGTCATCCAAATTACGTGGATGCGCACACAGGGACTTGGCGTTGGAATGGGTGGCGATAATAGGCTTGCTGCTGGCTTCAATAACATCCCAAAAGCCTGCAGTGGCCATGTGTGAAACATCTACAAGCATTCCCAGCTTATTCATTTCGGCTACTACGCTGCGACCAAAGACAGTGAGGCCGCCGCCGCTGCTTTCTTCGTTGACGCCATCGGCAATGTCGTTGCGGTTGCTCCAAGTGAGCGTCATGGCACGCACACCCAGCTCGTATAGGCAGCGCAGCGCTTCCAGGCTGCCGTCAATAGCGCCGCCCTCTTCTATCGCCAGCAGCGTCGCGGCCTTGTGGTTGAGTACATCAGCTGCATCTGCTTTGGTGCGCACCTGCAATACGTCAATACCTGCCGCATGCAACTTTTTTACCTCCTGCAGGTATTTGTCTAGCAGCTGCAGGGTGTAGCGTAGGCCGCCGTAATAGCGAAATTCCGGCGTAGGAACGTAGATGGCACAAAATTGTAGGCCGCCGCCAATGGCAATTTGGCGCTGGATGTCAAAATGCTGGTCGTTGGCATAAAGGTCGGTGCCTTTTTTATAAAGCTCGGTGAGCGTATCACAATGACAATCGCAAATAAACATGGTGTTGCTCCTTTCATAAACAAAAGGCAGTCTGCTAAACACTTTTTGCCTGCTGCGCAGGCATCTATTTCTAGGAAAACACTGCAAGCAGAAATATGCAAAGAGGTATAGCAGACTGCAATAGTCATCAAATAATCAATCTACCACTAATCACCAGCCAGTGTAGTAGAAGAAGAAGGTCATGCCGATGGTCACGATCATAGCGCCGGCCATAGGAATAGCGGTGCGTTTTACCAGATCAAAGGAGGAAACGCCGCCCATGCCGGAGGAAACAACGATAACCGCGGTAATAGGAGAGCAGTTACGCATGATGGATGCTGCAAAGTGCATCGGCAACAGCATCAGCACAGGATGCAGACCGCTGTGGGCTGCAACTGTCGGAGTTAGTGCTGCGAAAGCGAAGAAGGGAGCGTTACCGCTGCCCATAACGATAGCGGAGCCGGCGATGATGGCAACCATAACCAGCATCATAGCCATAGGACCAAAGCCCAAACCCTTACTGCCGTCGATCAGGGTGTTGATGGCGCCCATAGACACAAGGCCTTTAGCAAAGGTCTGACCTGCTACTACCAGGGTGATAACGTTAGCCATCTGCATACCGAGCCCGTCGAAGAAGGTTTGGATATCGTCCAATACCTTTTTGCCATCACGCCAACGGCCATATTCACAAATTACACCGATGGTGAGGCCGATAAACATAGCCATAACGATATTCATCTTGATGGTGGTAATCCACAGAGAGCTGAAGGAGAGAATTAATGCTAGGGGAATTACAGGCAGAATAGCATACCAAAGCGGTGCATTATCTGCTTCTTCCTCCACGCGTACAACCTCCATAGGTTGTACGATATGACCGTCACGTTTATCCATATATTTTTGAGTCAGATAGTGCAGGATGCCTACAACAACAAAAGCGACTGCAACGATGGGAACCTGATAATGACTCCAGTAGAATACGGGGTCAACCCCCGCGGTTTCGGCAGAGAGAATGGTGCCGGTGTCGCTGGGGCTCCAGTCAAAGCAGAGGGTGGTGGCAACAGCTGCGGTTGCCGAAAGACGGCTTACGCCAAGGCCCAAAAGAATTGGGAACATGGTTACCATCAAAAGCATGGCCAGACCGGAGGCGCTGTTGATGCACAGACCGATGAGCATGCCGACTATCCAGGTGCCGCTCATGACCAGATAGGGCGATTTTAAAGCCATCAGGGGTTTGATGGTTAAGCGTACCAGCGAGCGGGAAGCACCAATTTTATCCATATATTTGGCAAAGGCACCGACAGACATAATGTTCAGACCCAGCTTGCCGACGTTGGAGCTGAAAGTGGCGCGGATAAATTCGAAGGCGTCAAAGATCATAGAGCCTGTTGTTGCCTTTGCTCCTAAAATTTGACTGTAGCCTAGAATAGATGCCAGATACATCATGATAATGCCGCCCATGAAAAGCACTGGCTGTGGCTTATACTTTTTGTAGATTAAATAACCTACCCAAAAAGTTATAAGTGCAGATAAAACAATACCCAATTTTCATCATCCCTTTCTTCCATAAAATATTGTACAAAAATTTAGGTAATTCTATTATAGCATAAAATATTATTCCTGAGCAACAAAAAACCTGCGCTATTCCTCATGAAGAAGACAAAACGCAGGTTTTTTTAGTTTAGAATTAATAAATGTCAGTCTAAAAGGGACAGAGTACGTAATACATGCTGGATATAGAGTGCTTGGATGGCCTTGCATCTGCCCAGACCACAAAGGTGACCGGTGGTTTTGATGCCTGCAGCTTCAATCTGTGATTTCCAGCTGTCTTCCTCGTCACCATACATATCATTATTGGCGTGATCGCCGGCAACAACCATCAGAGGATACATATGCACGTGCTTGTATTGGCGTTCCTTGAGCTTTTCCAGAACGGTTTCAAAGTTAGGTGTGTCGTCCTCTTCTACTGTGCCGACGATGATGGGCAGACCCATAGCATCAAAAATACTTTGCAGCTTAACATAGGTATAGCCAAAGGCTTTATTATTGTTACGCGGTGTGCCGTGTCCCATAAGTACAACGCCTTCGTCCGCAGCAAGTGGTGGAATTTGCACAGCGATGGCAGCGGCTGCCAGCTTAAAATCTTCGTCATCTACAATAAGCGGTTGGCTGATGAGAATTTTTTTGAAGGCAGTGGCATATTTTTCCTGCAGGCTGAGCACCTTCTGTTCAAATTCCTCACCGTGCAGTAAATGTGTCGGCTGCAGCACAACCTCCTCATAGCCCGCGGCTTGCAGTTTTTTCAGTACGGTATCGGTATCATCAACAATAATGCTGCGCTCTGCCAGGCGTTTGCGGATGATGACTGATGTGAAGGCACGGTATTGGTCATAAGCGGGGAAGGCAGCAGCAAGAGCCTGTTCAATGCCGCCGATGTCGTGAGTACGGGTCTCGTCGAAGGTGGAGCCAAAGCTGATTACCACCAGAGCTTTTTTGCTATCCATGTGTAGCACCTCATTTTCCTAGATTTGTTTATAACACAAAATACTCTCCGCCCCAAGAAAGCGGACGGAGAGTAAAAAAGGTGGATAATAATGAACTGTCAGCTAGCAGGCTTATTTAGCTTGCAGTGCGTCCCAAGCATCATTAGCACGTTCTACAAAGAGCTTTTGTACTTCTGCGTTTTCGCCCAGACCGTGGATATAGGTGCTAACCTTAAAGCCTTCTGCTTCCAGCTGGGATTTAAAGGAATCAGGCTCGTCACCGGCCATATCGTTGTTAGCATGGTCACCTGCGACCATCATCAGCGGCATCAGGGTTACATTCTTAATGCCTTTAGCTTTGATTTGCGGTACAACGGTGTCCAGATGCGGCCAGCCTTCAACGGAGAAGATGTATACATTGCTGTAACCAAGCTCAGTCAGACGATCCTGCATTACTGCGTAGTAAGCATTTGCCGGATGCGGAGTGCCATGAGCCATAATCAGCACTGCATCCTTTTTGCCCATCTTGGGGAATTGGGTTGCAACAGCCTTCATGGTTTGGGTGATGTCATCAGGTTGTTCTTCCTGACCCTGCCAGTACATTAGCGGAGTACCAAAGGTCATTTTCTTAAAATCGTTTTTGTACAGGTTATAAACTGCATCTTTGTAGGCATATTCCATGCCGGGGATGATGTCCAGGGAGGTGAGGGCGATGCGGGTATAGCCTTCTGCCTTCAATTCCTTCAGGGCTTCCTCCGGGGTAGGAATGGTAATACCTTCCTTAGCCTTTACGCGGTCAATAATGATATGAGAGGTGTAAGCAGTGACAACCTTTACGCCGGGATGTGCAGCCTTGATAGCCTCAACGGTGGGGTTGATGGTTTTATCGCGGCTGTCCTTAAAGGTGGTACCAAAGCTCATTACCACGATGGCGTCCTTATCAGGCAGGTTTGCCAAGGCCTTATTTACATTAGTTTTTACACCAACCTGAGATGCTACAAGCAACGCAGGAGTAGCGTCCTTAACTTCGTCGTTCAGTTGATATGCGGCATGGCTGGTAGCAGCAAAGCCTAAGAGAGCGGCACAAGTCATAGATGCAACAGCAAATTTTTTAAGACTTTTCATTTTCGATAGCACTCCTTTATCTACATACTTATCAAAAAAACTGTAAGGAAAATTTACATGCCTTACTTCCTTGTATTATATCATCTATAATTAATATGTCAATAAAAATAATATACCTTACTATTATGAAAATCGTAACTTAATAAAAGTAGCAGATTTATCCACTAATCCACAAAAGTTATACACAGTGTGGATAACTTTGCATAAAAACTGTGGATAACTTGTGTTTTCTTGGGATAACCTTTCTAAAGCATGTGCATAAGCTGCGCAAGTATAAAAAGCCTGCAGCTGCTATGGGGATTAATTAGCAAAGCTGCAGGCTTTTTTGTATACGTCAATAATGCTTATTTTTTGGCCTTAGCCACCTCAGCAAAGGCAATTTTAGCTGCGTCAATGGTTTTTTGCAGGTCCTCTGGCGTATGGTAAACAGAAACAAAGTTGGTTTCAAATTGGGAAGGAGGCAGATAAATTCCCTGCTCCAGCATAGAGTGAAAATAAATCTTGAAGGCTTCCAGGTCGCTGGCAGCAGCACTGTCGTAGTCGGTGACAGGCTTGTCGTTAAAGAAAACGGTGAACATACTGCCAAGGCGGTGCACCTGTACAGGTACGCCGGCTGCGGCAGCAGCCTTTTCCAGACCGCCGGTGAGAATGGCGCAAAGGCTTTCCGCGCGGTTAACGACGTCATTCTGCTCCATGTAGGTGAGAGCGGCAATGCCTGCTGCCATGGCCAGCGGGTTACCGCTTAAGGTTCCTGCCTGATACATGGGGCCTGCAGGTGAAACCATCTGCATAATTTCACGCTTACCGCCGTAGGCTGCAACAGGCAGACCGCCGCCGATAACCTTGCCCAGGCAGGTGATGTCCGGTTCAATGCCGTAAAGCGACTGGCTTCCGCCTTGAGCGCTGCGGAAGCCGCTCATAACCTCATCACAGATGAGCAGAGCACCATATTTTTTGGTGATGGCGCGTACTGCTTCCAAATAGCCGTCCTGCGGCAGCACCAGGCCCATGTTACCAGGAGTAGGTTCCATAATAACGCAGGCAATTTCCTCGCCGCGCTCGGCAAAAACCTGCTCCAGTGCAGGCAGATCATTAAAAGGAATAGTGATAGTGGTAGCTGCTACAGCCTTGGGAACGCCTGGGCTGTCAGGAACGCCGAGGGTAGTGGCACCACTACCTGCCTTAACTAGCAGGCTGTCGTGGTGACCATGGTAGCAACCGATGAATTTAACGATGCAGTCACGGCCGGTGTAGGCACGCGCCAGGCGCAAAGCGCTCATGGTTGCTTCAGTACCGCTATTGACCATGCGCACCATATCCATAGATGGCACCAGGCGACAAACTAATTTGGCCAGCTCGCTCTCGGCCAAGGTAGGCGCACCGTAGGATGTACCCTTTTCGGCAGCAGCCTTAATGGCAGTGGTTACGCATTCAGGCACATGACCCATGAGCAGCGGTCCGTAGGATAAAACGTAGTCAATGTATTCGTTACCGTCGATATCATAAATTTTGCTGCCTTTACCACCAGCAATGAAGGGTGGTACTCCTCCCACACTGCGGAAGGAGCGCACGGGGCTGTTTACGCCGCCGGGGATAAAATTACGTGCTTCCTCAAAGGCAGCGGCAGATTTTATATGTTCCATTTTACAAGTCTCCTTATTTACCCAGCAGCCATTTAGCTACATCTAGGGCATGATAGGTGATGATCATCTTGGCACCTGCACGCTTAAAGCCGAGCATGGTTTCCATAACGATGCGTTTTTCGTCAATCCAGCCCTTTGCGGCTGCGGCCTTCACCATAGCGTATTCACCGCTGACGTTGTAGACGCAAAGCGGGCGGTTGAAGGTATCGTGTACGCGTTGCACAACGTCTAAAAAGGCCAGTGCAGGCTTTACCATGACGATATCTGCACCCTCTTCAATATCCAGAGCAACCTCGCGCAGAGCCTCGTCGCTATTGGCGGGGTCCATCTGGTAGCCCTTGCGGTCACCGGCTGAGGGAGCGGAATCGGCTGCGGCCCGGAAAGGACCGTAATAGGCAGAGGCAAATTTAGCAGAATAAGCCATAATAGGAATATGGTTAAAGCCTGCTGCATCTAACGCTTCGCGGATAGCCTTAACGTAGCCATCCATCATGTTAGAGGGTGCAATCATGTCAGCGCCTGCCTGGGCGTGCGATACTGCAACCTTAGCCAGAAGCGGCAGGGTTTCGTCGTTATTAACTGTGCAGCCGTTTTGTAAAACGCCACAATGACCGTGATCGGTGTATTCGCACATGCATACGTCGGTGATGATGACAAGCTCGGGATATTTTTCCTTGATCAGCTTGCAGGCCATTTGTACGGGTTCGTTCATGTCCCAGGCACTGCTGCCGACAGCGTCCTTGTAGGAGGGCACGCCGAAGAGCAGGACAGCAGGGATTCCCAGGGCAACAACCTCGTCTACACATTCAGTGACGCGGTCAATAGACCAATGGTAGTTACCGGGGAGGGATTCAATTTCATGTTTTATATTTTCGCCGGGAACGACGAAGATGGGATAAATTAAATCTTTAACAGAGACTTCGGTCTCACGGACCATAGCACGCAGATTTTCGGTAGCGCGCGTGCGGCGCGGACGATATACAGGAAAGCCTGTAATACTCATGCTAAATCACTCCTTGTAGTATTGCAAAATGGCCTCGGTCAGGCCGTCAATTGTATATTCAGCTGCGTTGATAGCAGCGGTATAGCCATGCTTTGCGAGGGTGTCGCTAGTTACAGGGCCGATAGCGGCAAGTGCTGCTTTGTTTAAAAGCACTGCCTTGTCACCCAGCACCTGCAGAAGGTTGGTGACGGTGCTGCTGGAGGTAAAGGTAACGACGCTTGCTTCACCGCTTTCCAGTGCGGCAACAAGCTCATCCTTGTTTTCGCAGTCAGCAATGGTTTCATAGGCAGTGACAACGTCTACGGCTGCTCCCATTTTGCGCAGAGCTTCTGGCAGCACTTCGCGGGCAACCTTGGCGCGGGCAAGCAGAATTTTGTCGCCTGCTTCTACCTGGCTTTGCAGTGCTTCTACCAGCTCTTCTGCTCTGTAGGCAGAGGGGATGAGGTCAGCGGCGATGCCGTGAGCAGCCAAAGCCTTGGCAGTGGCGCTACCGATGGCGGCAATTTTGACATTGGCCAGGGCGCGGGCGTCTTTGCCTGCGGACTGCAGATGTTCAAAGAAGTATTCCACGCCATTGGCACTGGTGAGAATCAGCCATTTGTAGGCGGTGATGTTGCTGATAGCTGCGTCAAGCGGTGCGTAATCACCGGCAGGCACGATTTTAATAGCAGGAACCTCGATGACCTTGGCACCAAGTGCTTCCAGCTTTTGTGTCAGAGCGCTGGCCTGTGCACGGGCGCGGGTAACGATGATGGTTTTGCCAAAGAGCGGCTTATTATCAAACCACTGCAGCTGCTCGCGCAGGCGTACAACCTCACCCACCAGGAAGATGGCAGGCGGCTTCATGCCTGTTGCTTTAACATCAGCAGCGGCGTTGCCCAGGGTAGTGATGAGCGTGCGCTGCTCGGGGTGTGTGCCCCAGCGGATAACAGCTGCAGGACAGGAGGCACTGCGACCGTTGGCGATGAGCTGACTGCTGATTTTTTCAATATTTTCTACACCCATTAAAAAGACGAGGGTATCAACGGCAGTTGCCAGTCCCTTCCAGTTGATAGTGGATTCGCCCTTAGTGGGATCCTCGTGGCCGGTGATTACAGCAAAGGAGGTGGCTACATGGCGGTGGGTAACAGGAATACCGGCGTATTCGGCAACAGCAATAGCGCTGGTCACACCGGGGACGAACTCAAAAGGCAGGCCTGCTTCCTTCAGCTCGATGGCTTCCTCGCCACCGCGGCCAAAGACAAAGGGGTCGCCACCCTTTAAACGGGCAACAGTTTTACCTTCTGCTGCCAGCTTTACCAGCAGCTTGTTGATATCAGGCTGGCGCATGGTGTGGTTGGCGCTGGCCTTACCTACGTAAATCATTTCGGCGTCCTTGCGGGCGAAGGCTAAGATGCGGGGGTCTGCCAGGCGGTCATAGACAACAGCATCAGCAATCTCCAGACAATGCTTGGCTTTTAAGCCCAAAAGACCCGGGTCGCCGGGGCCTGCGCCGATTAAATATACTTTACCCTGTTTTGTCATAGTGTCACTCTCCTTAAAGAATAGAGGCCAGAATTTCCTGACCACCGTTAGCCAGCATTTTATTGCCCAGCTCACGTCCCAGGCTTACGGCATCGGCCGCTTTACCTGTAATAGTATCACGCAGTACAGTGCTGCCATCTAAGGATGCAATAATTGCTTCAATACTAATATTATCTGCTACAACATCAGCATGCACACCGATGGGGACCTGGCAGCCGCCCTCGACCAGGCCAAGGAAGGCGCGTTCAGCATCTGTTGCCTGCTTGGTGGGCAGGTCGTTTAAAAAGTCAAGCATGCCGCGCACCTCGCTGTCTGCAGTGCGTGCTTCTATCGCCAGTGCTCCCTGGCCGACAGCCGGCAGGCAAACTGTGGGTGCGATCAGGCTGCTGATACGGTCACCGTGACCCAAACGTTCTAGCCCTGCAGCGGCCAGAATAATAGCATCGTACAGGCCTTCATCCAGTTTACGCAGGCGGGTGTCTACGTTGCCACGCAGGTCACGGATTTCCAGATCCGGCCTTGCGGCCAGAAGCTGGGCCTTGCGGCGCAGGCTGCTGGTGCCGACTACTGCTCCCAGGGGCAGCTCTTCAAAATCAGCATATTTGTTGCTGACAAAAGCATCCCCCACATTGGCACGCTCGGTGATGGCTGTCAGGCACAGTCCCTCCGGCAATACAGTAGGCATATCCTTGAGGCTGTGCACGGCGAGATCAATGGTACCGTCAAGCAATTCACTTTCAATTTCCTTGGTAAAAAGTCCCTTGCCGCCAATTTGCGCCAAAGGTACATCCAAAATGCGGTCACCCTTGGTAACGATTTTTTTGAGTACTACCTCGCATTCAGGATATTTTTCACGCAGCAGGGCTGCGACATGGTTGCTTTGCCACAGGGCCAGCAGACTTTGTCTAGTCCCAATCGTCAATTTTGCTTTCATCACCAAACTCCTCTCCTGTTTCGTTCAACAAGAATAAATCACACATCATCTTTTTATAGCGTTCTTCTTCGGCAGTGCCGGCGACGGCGTTCATGGCAATCATCGGCTCGCGCAGGAATTTATGCTCCAGGCGCTGGGTCATCAAATCAATAACACGACGTTCGTGCTCTGTCAGCTCTGGCAGCTTGATAAAGGCTTTTTTGAGCACCTTTTGGCGCAAAAAGTTCATCTTGTCATGCAGCTGTACCATCACAGGACGCATGGTATAATAGCGCAGGCGTTCCTTGAGAGCGACAATTTCTTCGGCAATAATCGCTTCGGCAACATGGGCTTCCTGATCGCGGAAGCTCTTGTTGTTATCAACCACGCCCTCCAAATCGTCGATATTGTAAATCGTTACGCCGGGAACATCTGCCAGACGTGGGTCAACGTCGCGTGGTACGGCGATATCTATCAAAATCAGCGGTCTGCCGTTGCGCTTAGGCAGAAGCGGACCAAGGTTTTCTACCGTCAGTACATAGTGAGGGGCGCCTGTGGATGTGATGATGATATCTGCATCTGCGGCGTGCTCAAACATAGCGCGGTAGGGAATGGCGGTGCCGCGGAACTTGTCTGCAAGCTCCTGTGCTCTTGCATAGTGGCGGTTGCTGACGCAAATGGTCTGTGCACCCTTGTCTAAAAGATGCTGCGCTGTCAGCTCGCTCATATGGCCGGCACCGACAACTAATATCTGTGCCTTGCTCAAATCACCTAAAATTTTAATAGCTAAATCAACAGCAGCGCTGGAAACAGAAACGCTGCTATAGGCAATTTTAGTTTCGGTGCGCACACGCTTGCCCACGGCAATGGCCTTGTTCATTATCGTGTTTAAAATGGTATCTGTCATGCCGCTGTTACGGGCAATCTGGTAGGCATTTTTTATCTGGCTCAAAATCTGCCCCTCGCCTATAATGAGCGAATCAAGGCTGGAGGCTACGCGGAACAGGTGATTAACACAGGCTGTACCGGTAAGAGTATAAAAATATTCCGGCTTATAGCTTTCGCCTGCCATGTGCTGTAAAAGACGCTTGATAAATGGCACTGCTTCATGCGGATTTTCGATAACCATGTACAGCTCTGTACGGTTGCAGGTGGAAAGC
>CAVAHH010000014.1:0-14768 GCA_963588395.1 bacterium | reverse complement strand
GAGTACTGGTTGTAGGCCCGTACTACAATAAACCCACCCAGGAGGGCTATTACCAGCATTTTGCCGCAGTAGCTAAGGCAACTAAGCTGCCTATTATTGTGTACAATGTTCCTGGTCGTACCGGTGGCAATATTGCTCCCGAAACTGTAGCACGTCTGGCTAAGGATTTCAGCAACATCGTCGCTATTAAAGAAGCAGCAGGCAATGTGGCACAAACCGCAGAGCTTTACCGCTTGCTTCCTGAAGACTTCACGATCTATAGTGGTGATGACGGTCTCATCCTGCCGTTTATGGCAGTTGGTGCTAGCGGCCTGATTTCGGTATTGGGTAACGTCAATGGCAAAATTTTGCAGGATTTGATGCAGGCCTACAGCGAAGGCCGTGTTAAGGACGCTGCTGATCTCAACAAGATTATGGTACCGCAGGCCAAGGTTATGTTCATTGAAAGCAATCCGATTCCTATCAAGGCTGCAGTTACCAAGGTTACAGGCATCAACGCAGGCGCACCGCGTCTGCCGCTCACTCCACTCACTGCAGCAGGCGAGGCTAAGCTAGATGCAGTGCTTAAAGAGGCAGGCTTGGTAAAATGAGCAAGCTCGTAGTTATCATTCAGTGTGACACTGTACAGCAGCGTTGCAGTGGGTATAATTGTACCCATGCTTTTTACAGCCGTGATGGTAAATTTGCAGGTTATGATGCTGACACGCATTACATGAGCTTTACCTGTGGTGGCTGCAGCGGTGGTGCTTTGACCGTTAAGCTTGAAAACCTGGCTAAACGTCTGCGTCGCTTTAAGGAGGACGGGCAGGAGATTATTGTACATTTTTCCACCTGTATGGTATCCGATAATTCGCATAAGCCGCCGTGTCCGCATCTTGATTATATCAAGCAGATTTTGGCTAAGAAAAAGTTCACAAAATTTGTCAATGGCACGTATATCTCCAAGACGGCGAGCAAACGCCGTGCGGATGGCATTTATAAGAGCTTTGACTGATAGAAAAATGACCCTGAATCTTCCTTTTGTCGAGATTCGGGGTTATTGTGTGTAAGCAGAAAAAATATAACGCTGACAAGTAAAAATACTTGACAAGAAATTGACTATGCATTATACTTACATAGTCGACTAAATTGCGCGAGGGATAAAAATGTCAGCAGAAGAAATCTTTGAACAGAGGATGCGCTTGGGCAGACTCTTTGATATCTATGGCAGCCTTTTGACAGATAAGCAAAGGCAGTGCCTGGGGCTTTACTTCTATGATGATCTGTCTCTGAGCGAGATTTCTGAGGAGCTGGGCGTTTCGCGCCAGGCAGTTCACGATCTGCTCAAGCGCGTCGAGCAGTTGTTGGAGCGTTATGAGGCATCGCTCAAGGTATTGGCGAAGCAGGAGCTGCTGCAGCAGAGATTGCAGCTGGCAATAGATTTACTGCACGCTGGCAGTGATGCTAAAAGAGACGAGGCCGTAGGCATATTAGAAGAGCTTAGCGGCGAAGGTAGGTAAGTTAAATGGCATTTGAAAGTTTATCTGAAAGATTACAAAATGCAATAAAGATGTTCCGTGGCACTGGTAAGCTGACGGAGGAGGATTTGAAGGCACCAATGCGTGAAGTACGTATGGCGCTTTTGGAGGCCGACGTTAACTTTAAGGTTGTCAAGGATTTTGTAGCTAAGGTTAAGGAACGAGCTGTAGGCGAGGTTATCGGCGAAGGTCTGAATCCGCATCAGCAAATCATTAAAATTGTTAACGAAGAGCTTATAGCACTTTTGGGTGGTACACAAAGCAAGCTTACAGTTTCTCCCAAACCGCCGACAGTAATTATGCTGGTTGGCCTGCAGGGCGCAGGTAAAACCACCACGGCCGGCAAGCTGGCAAACTACCTTAAGCGTAAGCATAAAAAGCCTTTGCTGGTTGCAGGTGACGTTTATCGTCCTGCCGCAATCACCCAGCTGCAGGTTTTGGGCGAGCAGCTGAGCGTGCCTGTTTTTACCTTAGGTGATCAGGTTTCACCGGTAGAGATTGCCCAAAAGGCTTTGGAAAAAGCACACAGTTTGGCATGCGATACTGTTATTATCGATACCGCAGGTCGTTTACATATTAACGAAGAGCTGATGGAGGAGCTGCGCAATATTAAGGGTGCCGTTCATCCGCAAGAAATTCTGCTGGTCGTAGATGCTATGACCGGCCAGGATGCAGTTACTGTTGCCGAAAGCTTTGACAAGGAGCTGGGGATTGACGGTTTGATTGTTACCAAGCTTGATGGCGATGCCCGCGGTGGTGCTGTGCTTTCTGTAAAAGCTGTAACCGGCAAGCCCGTAAAGCTGATAGGATTGGGTGAAAAGCTGGATGCCTTAGAACCGTTCCATCCTGACCGTATGGCTTCGCGTATCCTGGGCATGGGCGATATCCTGACGCTGGTGGAGAAAATCCAGTCAACGACAGACCTTGCCAAGGCGCTGGAGATGGAAAAGAAGCTGCGCAAGGATGAATTTACCCTAGAGCAGTTCTTGGAGCAGATGCAGCAGGTGAAGAAGCTTGGCTCCTTAGATACTATTTTAGGCCTTATCCCTGGTATGGGCGGCATCAGCCAAAAGCTGAAGGAAGCTAATGTGGACGAAAAAGAATTTGACCGCATCGAAGCTATTATCCGCTCTATGACACCTAAGGAAAGGCGTAACCCCGACCTCATCAACGGCAGCCGCCGCAAGCGTATAGCTGCAGGTTGCGGCATGCGTGTGCAGGACGTCAACAAGCTTTTGAAGAATTTTGACGAAAGCAAGAAGATGATGAAGCGTATGCAGGGTATGGCGAAGTTTGCTTCCAAGGGTGGCTTCAAGCTGCCGTTTGGTAGATAATAAATGTTAATAAGTTCCATGTTGTAAGATATTAATTTAAGGAGGTGAAAATCAACATGGCAGTTAAAATTCGTTTAAAACGTATGGGTGCTAAAAAAGCTCCGTTCTATCGTATTGTTGTTGCAGACGCACGTTCTCCGCGTGATGGTCGTTTCATCGAATCTATCGGTTATTATGATTCTACCGTTCAACCGGCTAGCGTAAAAATCGATGCAGACAAGGCTATCGACTGGATGAACAAAGGCGCACAACCGACTGATACCGTTAAAAACCTGTTCAGCAAGGATGGTATCATGAAAAAATTTGCTGAGGCTAAAGCAGCAAAATAATTAGAGGGGTGTGATCTACATGAAAGAATTGGTAGAAGTAATGGCCAAGTCTCTTGTAAACAATCCCTCTGCAGTAGTAGTGGAGGAGGAGACTACCGGTACAACAACGGTACTTCGCCTCCATGTTGCTTCTGAAGATATGGGTAAGGTTATCGGAAAACAGGGCCGTATTGCCAAAGCTATCAGAACTGTTATGAAAGCAGTAGCAACCCGTGAGAACGTCAAGGTTATTGTCGAGATTATTTGATTGAGGATGGTATATCACTATGGATAAAATGATAGTTAGGGTTCCCGTTGCTGTTAAAGCAAAAGTTACTGAAGACTTAAAGTTGAAAATTGTTGGAGATCTCCAAAATACTATAAAAAATATGGAGCTTGATCTGGAGCAATTTGAATTCCAGGCTAAAAAAGCCCTTCATCAGGCTGCCAGCGATTTGAGCGTGCTTCCGGCTTTGCGCGAACAAATTGACATCGAAAGAAATAAGCGTACTGCTGCCAAAGAGGATGCAGAGGCTAAGCTGAAAAGAGCAGAGGCTCTGGAGCTGGGTGCAGAAATCGGTCATGGTACCTTGGAGCGTACTGTAGAAATTACTGTAGGCACCAATATTGATACCCTGATGGGTGCAGAAATTCTTACCGAAGACGGTAAGGTTATCGCTTTTCGCGAATAATCCATGGAAAACCAAATAGTTATTGGCAAGATTGTCGCTCCGCACGGTGTGCGGGGCGATATTCGTATATTGCCGCTGACTGATAAGCCGGAACAATTTTTAGATTTGAAATACCTTCTCCTGGCGGATGGACGCAAACTCACAGTGAAGGCCGCACGCTTTCATAAGCGTATGGTGCTGGTAAGCTGCGCTGAAATCAAAAGCATGAATGAGGCCGAGCTGCTACGTGGGCAGGAGGTTAAGATTGATGCTAAGGACCTGCCGAAGCTGGAGGAAGGCGAATTCTACGTTGCTGATCTGGTTGGTCTGCCGGTTTATGACGAACAGGGCAAGCAGCTTGGTACATTTAAGGATTCACTGGCTACCGGTAGCAACGATGTTTACGTTATTGCAGTACCTGGTAGTAAGGATATCCTCGTGCCAGCTTTAAGGCTGTACGTTAAGGAAATTAACCTGGCAGAAAAACGTATCGTCGTAAATCTGCCTGAATGGGTAGAAGCAGAATGAAGTTTTTGTTTGTAACTCTTTTTCCCGAGCAGATAGAGCAGGCTGCCAGTCACAGCATTTTGCAACGTGCTGCGTCCAATGGTCTTATTGAAGTGAGCTGCATAAATCCACGCGATTTTACGCATGATGTGCATCGAACAGTGGATGATGCGCCTTTTGGTGGCGGCGTTGGCATGGTACTTAAGCCAGAGCCGATGGTAGCAGCCATCCGCAAGGCCAAAGAGAAGTTGCCTAATGCACGTGTAATAGCTATGTGTCCGGGTGGACGTACGCTTAAGCAAAGCGTGGTGGAGGAGTATGCTCACTGCGGGCAGGATTTTATTTTTGTCTGTGGTCATTACGAAGGCTTTGACGAACGTATCTTTAATTGGGTAGACGAAAAGCTTTCTATTGGTGACTACGTTCTCACTGGTGGCGAGATGCCTGCGATTATCGTCATGGACGCTATTTCACGTTTTATTCCCGGTGTTTTGGGCAAGCTGGAAAGTGCTGAAGAGGATTCGTTCAGTACGGGGCTTTTGGAATATCCACAGTATACCCGTCCTGTTGACTTTGAGGGGCATCAGGTGCCGGAGGTGTTGCGTAGCGGTAACCATGCGCTGATTAAGGCATGGCGCTTGAAGCAGTCGCTTAAGGCTACCTACTTCCTCCGACCTGATTTGCTGAGCGCGGAGCAGAAGGAGCTGCTAACGGGACGTCTGCCATATAAGATGAAGAAGGCGGAACGGAAATTTTACGAGGAGCTGCGCGCAGAGCTTGCTGCCGAGGCAGTAAAGGGAGATGAAGAAAATGGCTGATTTATTTGTGGGCCTGGTGCATTACCCTATTTATAACAAGCGCATGCAGGTGATTGCCAGCGCCGTGACTAACTTTGATATTCACGATATTGCACGCACCTGCCGTACCTACGATGTTAAAGGATATTTTATTATCCATCCGCTGGAGGTGCAAAAGAGTATTATCCACAAAATTTTGCACTATTGGCAGGAAGGCTATGGCAAGGAATATAATCCTGATCGTGCTAATGCCTTGGCGCGTGTAGCATGGAAAGGTGATATTGCTGCTGCCGCGTGCGCTGTTGAGGAGCGTACCGGTAAAAAGCCTTACATCGTAACGACTGATGCGCGTGTTTATCCCAATACAGTTAGCTATAGCTTTATGCGTAAGCAGCTGGCAGAGGGCGACAGACCTGTGCTGCTGTTGTTTGGCACGGGCTTTGGTATTGAGGCTGAAACTATGGCTAAGTTTGATTATATCCTGGAGCCTGTTTACGGCTCGTGCGATTACAACCACCTGTGCGTACGCAGTGCGGCGGCCATAATTTTAGACCGTTTGGCAGGCGAAGCTTGGTGGCAGAAAAATTAAGATAAAACGTAAAAAATATAGCACTTTTTTCTTGCATTAATTGTTTGTCTATGGTAAAATTTACGTTGTGTAATACGGACGGTCCGCTGTGGGGTTCGCACATGAACGTCTATGATTTAGGAGGAAACTATGAACATTATTGAAGTATTGGAGCAAGAACAACTTCGTTCCGACATCCCTGAATTTAAAGCAGGCGACACCGTTAAAGTTTATTGCAAAATCGTCGAGGGTACTCGTGAGCGTATCCAGCTGTTTGAAGGCGTGGTAATCTCCCGTAGCGGCTCCGGCGTACGTGAGAACTTCACCGTTCGTCGTATTTCTTACGGCATCGGCGTAGAAAGAACTTTCCCGGTTCACAGCCCGCGTATTGATAAGATTGTTGTTGCACGTGTTGGTATCGTACGCCGTGCTAAGCTGTACTATCTGCGCAAACTGACTGGTAAAGCTGCCCGCATCAGAGAAAAACGCTAATCAATCTTTGTTTATAGTAAAAGGGACTGTAGTAGTACGGTCCCTTTTATTGTTATCAAGATGGTACTAATTTACAAATATGCCATGAAATTAAAGCGAAATTATGCTAAAATAATACATGAATTGTTGTAAAAAAGTAAAGGGGCGGCCGCGTCGGTCAAAACCCTGTGAGAGGAGGCTCCTAGTTGAGCAGTAAAAAAGATATGTCATGGCAGGATTCCGCCAGCGATTGGCTGGTTTCGATTATTGTAGCGGTAGCATTGGCATTTTGCATCCGCACTTTCTTAGTAGAACCGTATATGGTAGAGGGCTCGTCTATGTATCCTACGCTGGTGAATCATGAGCGTTTGGTGGTAGACAAGCTTAGTTATTTTATTACTGACCCTAAGAAGGGTGAAATTGTCGTTTTCCGCTTTCCTAAGGACGAAAGTCGCGACTTTATCAAGCGTGTTATCGCAGTTGGCGGTGACACTGTGGAAATGAAGCATGGCAAGGTTTTAGTCAATGGCACGCAGCTAAATGAAACCTACATCTACCATAATGATCCTAAAGGCGAAAATATTTCGGATTACCGTAAGGTGGTTGTACCTAAGAACACGATTTTTGTGTTGGGCGATAACCGCAACAATTCCGAGGACAGTCGTTTTGCCGATGTGGGCTTTGTACCGCTCAAGCTGGTTAAGGGACGTGCTGTGGTTGCGTTCTGGCCGCTGGATAAGCTGCGTATTCTGAAGGCAGATACAGGTATGGGCGAATGATGCTGGCTGATTTTAAAATTCAATGGTTTCCTGGTCATATGACCAAGGCCAAGCGGATGATGGAAGGTCAGATTAAGCTGGTTGACGTGGTGGTGGAAATGCTTGATGCACGCATACCGCGTTCCAGCACCAATCCCATGCTACAGGATATTTTGGGTAACAAGCCTAAGGTTATAGCCTTGAACAAGGTGGATATGGCCGATAAGCAGCAGACGGAAAAATGGCTGGAAAAGCTTAAGCATAGCGGTTTGCCGGTATGTCAGGTTGATTGCGCTACGGGTAAGGGTGTAAAGCAGCTCGTCAGTGCCGTGCAGTTGGCAGCCAAGCCTGTGCTGGATAAATGGCTGAAAAAGGGCGTGCGTAACCGCCCCGTGCGTGTGATGATCGTAGGCATCCCCAATGTTGGCAAGTCTACGCTTATTAACCGCTTAGTGGGTAAAAACAAGGTGGTTGCAGCTGACAGGCCTGGTGTTACCCGCGGTCAGCAATGGGTGACTATTGCTAAAGGGCTGGAGCTTTTGGATACGCCTGGTGTGTTGTGGCCCAAGTTTGATGACCCTGCTGTAGGCTTTGGCCTGGCAGTGACTGGCGCCATCAAGGAGGATGTTTTTGACAGGGAGCAGGCAACAGAGCTTTTGCTGGAGTTTTTGTTGCGCAAATATCCGCAGGAATTACAAACAAAATATGCAGTAAGCCTTGGGCAGGATGACGATGTTAACGCCGTCATGGCAAAAATTGCCGTTGCCCGTGGTTGTCTGAAGTCCGGTGGCCTTTTGGATATTGATAAGGTTATCCAACTGGTGCTGCGTGACTTCCGTGCAGGACGTTTAGGGCGGTTCACTATTGACGAACCTTGATTTGTGATGCACTGCAAAACCGCCGTAAGGCGGTTTTATTTTTTCCTGGTATTCTTTTAGAGAAATTATCTCATGCTTATATTTATGAGACTACCTCCTGATGGGAGTAGTGTAAGGGGGAATTGATTATGCATGTTAGCGAGGTAAAAAAACTTTTGGAAGGAACGCCGACGCCAGAGAAGCTGGCGGAGCTGGCAACGGATGGGCGCAAGGGCGTGCAGAAGCTGCTGGCGGCTTATAATAAACGTCAGCAAAAGCTGGCGGCAGAGCGCGAACGCTTTGAGCATATGCTACAATTTGAAAACAAACTGTATACCGAAGGCTACACTACTATTGCCGGTGTGGATGAGGCTGGACGTGGACCGCTGGCAGGACCATTGGTGATTGCGGCTGTTATTTTGCCGCAGAATGTTTTTATCAGCGGATTGAACGATTCTAAGCAGCTTTCAGCAGCCAAGCGAGATTTGCTGTATGATGAAATTATGTCCAAGGCAGTAGATATAGAAGTCAACATTGTGAGCGTAAGTAATGTTGACGAGCTGAATATTTACGCGGCAACACAGCAGGGAATGGCACAGGTACTGGAAAATCTGCACACTAAACCGCAGGTAGCTCTTATTGACGCTATGCCGGTGGCAGTGCCTGATATAAGAACAGAATCAATCGTGCATGGAGATGCGCTTAGTGCGTCAATTGCGGCTGCTTCTATCATCGCTAAGGTGACACGTGACCGCATTATGGAGCGCTTAGACGTTGTATTTCCTGCTTATGGCTTTGCTCATAACAAGGGCTATGGCAGCAGCGAGCATATGCAGGCAATCGCTGCTAACGGCGCTACCCGCTGGCACAGACGCAGCTACGAACCCGTGAAAAGCATGTACCTCGAGCCGGTAGCAGCAGAAGAAAATATTCTTTTTGCACCGCAGCTAGATAATTATGAATACCGGATCGAGGATTAGTCTTGGCAAATATGGGGAGAATTTTGCCTGCCGTTATCTGCAAAATAAGGGCTATGTCATACTTGCCCGCAACTTTCGCTGTCACCGCTATGGTGAGATAGATATTATTGCTCAAAAAAGTGGCTGTATAAGCTTTATAGAGGTCAAGACACGCGCTAATACCAGGTATGGCAGACCGATTGAAGCCGTGACGTTGGCTAAGCAAAGAAAAATTTACCGCTGCGCTGAGTATTACCTGCAATGCAGGGGACTACTGGAGCAGATGCCGGTGCTTTCCTTTGATGTAGTAGAAATTATCATAGAAGGCACTGCGGGAATTACAGTCAGACATTGTCCGCACTGCTTTTAAAAGAAACGGAGTGTTGGTGATGTTTGCACAAATTCTTGGTGAAACAACCTGTGGTATTGATGGTGTACAGATCTTGGTAGAGGTGGATGTGAGCAACGGCATGCCAAGCTTTGATTTAGTGGGGCTGCCGGCGATGGCTGTGCGTGAATCTAAGGAGCGGGTCAAGGCGGCACTGCGCAATTCACACTATCCCTTCCCAATGACCCGCATTACTGTGAATCTGGCACCGGCTGACCTGCGCAAGGAGGGGAGCGGGCTGGATTTGCCAATTGCAGTGGGTGTTTTGGCCTGTAGTCAGATGCTGGACGCTGGCAAGCTTACAGACAAGGTATTTGTGGGTGAGCTGTCGCTCGATGGCCGCATCCGCAAGGTGTCGGGTGTACTTTCTATGATTATGGATGCAAAAAGGGTGGGTGCAAGGGAAATATATATCCCGGAGGCCAATGCGGCCGAGGGCAAGCTTGTACATGGCATTGATGTATATACGGCGACAACGCTGACAGAGATGGTGCAGCATCTGCAAGGAAAAAAACGTTTGCCGCTATTGCCGAAGGAAAATATTTTGCAAAACAAAAATAAAATATATCATGTAGATTTTGCCGATGTTAAAGGCCAGCTGGTGGCACGGCGTGCGCTGGAGATCGCAGCGGCCGGCGGTCACAGCATTTTGATGGTGGGATCGCCAGGGTGTGGTAAAACCATGCTGGCGCGGCGGCTGGTGACGATTTTGCCACCGATGACGGAAGCAGAAGCATTGGAGGTTACCAAAATTTATAGCATCGTTGGCCTTTTGCCACAGTCCGACAGTGTGATGCTGGAGCGTCCGTTTCGCAGTCCCCACCACAGCATCAGCGGCAGTGCGCTTTTGGGCGGTGGCAGCACGCCACGTCCCGGCGAGGTGACGCTGTCGCATAACGGTGTACTGTTTTTAGATGAGCTGCCGGAATTTGAACGTGCTACGCTGGAGATGCTGCGGCAGCCGTTAGAGGATGGAGAGGTGAGCATTTCACGTGTGCGGGCAGCACTGACATTTCCCAGCAAGTTTATTTTGTGTGCGGCGCAAAATCCTTGCCCCTGTGGTTATTTGGGTGACAGCGTGCATCGCTGCAGCTGTAAGCAAAAGGATATAGACAGCTACAAGCGTAAAATCTCCGGTCCTCTGATGGATAGAATAGATATGCAGATAAATTTGAGCAGGGTAGAGTTTGGAGAGCTTAAGAGCAAGGAAAAGGGGGAAGCCTCGGCCGCTATCCGTCAGCGCGTGGTTAAGGCAAGGCTTATTCAGCAGGAGCGGCTGGAGCAGTGGGGACTGCATTGTAACGCACAGATGGGACGGGGTGAGGTGGTGAAATATTGCCAGCTGGACGAGGCGGCGCAAAACGTGATGGAGCGCTATTTTAATGCCTTGAACCTGAGCGCCCGCAGTCATGACCGCATTTTGAAGGTGGCACGTACCATTGCGGATTTGGCAGGCAGTGAACGTATTGAAGTCGTGCATCTGGCGGAGGCTATCCAGCTGCGCACTAGCGTACAGGCGTAGTGCGCAACAATTTATACATCGCTTTTGTTAAATAGTGTACAATTAAAAAGAAAAAGTATAGACAATACACCGAAACATGATATAATTAACTGTAGATAAATTGGAAAATGGAGGTTTTCTCGATGCAGAAAATTGATCAGGCATGTGTAAATACCCTTCGCTTTTTAGCAGCAGACCAGGTAGAAAAGGCAAAATCCGGCCATCCCGGCTTCCCCTTGGGCACTGCTCCTTTGATGTATACTATTTGGGATCGTTTTATGAGCTACAATCCGCAGGACCCCAATTGGTTTAATCGTGACCGCTTTATCCTTTCACCTGGCCACGGCAGTGCTTTGCTGTATGCTATGCTGCATTTGGCTGGTTATGACCTTTCGTTGGATGAGCTCAAGAGCTTCCGTCAGTGGGGTAGCAAGACACCGGGCCACCCGGAATACGGCCTGACCCCTGGTGTAGATGTATCAACAGGTCCCCTTGGTCATGGCTTTGCTATGGGCGTAGGCTTTGCTATTGCAGAGGCTATGCTTGGTGCAAGGTACAACAAACCTGATTTTGCAGTTGTAAATCATTATACCTACGGCCTGACCTCCGACGGTGATTTAATGGAGGGCGTTTCCTCAGAGGCTGCCTCTCTGGCTGGCACCTTGGGCTTGGGCAAGCTGATTTATTTGTATGATGATAATAAGATTACGATTGAAGGCAGTACGGATATCGCTTTTACCGAGGATGTGGAAGCGCGCTTTAAGGCATATGGCTGGCAGGTGCTGCGCGTAGCAAGCAGCGAGGATGTTGATGCTATGGAAGCTGCAATTCGTGAGGCACAGGCAGATACTATGCATCCGTCCCTGATTATTGTGCGCACCCATATCGGTTTTGGCAGTCCTAAGCAGGACAGCCCCTCCTGCCATGGCGAGCCCTTGGGCGGCGAAGCATTGGCAGCTACCAAGGAAAAGGCAGGCTGGCCGCAGGACATGTTCTACGTGCCTGCCGAGGTTAAAGAGCATTTTGATGCTAAGCATGTAGACTGTGCTGCCAGAGAAGCTTCCTGGAATTCACTTATGGAAGATTATAAAATGGTATATCCGGAGCTGGCCAAGGAACTGCAGGAGCGCGTTACAGGTGTAGCTGAAGTTGATTTGGCTGCTTTGGAAGCAATTTTTGCCAATACCGCTAAGAATGCTACCCGTGAGGCAAGCGGTGATGTTATCCAAAAGCTGGCAGAGCAGCTGCCTGCATTTGTTGGTGGCAGTGCCGACTTGGGACCGTCTAACAAGACCGTGATGAAGGCTGGCGGTTATTTTTCTAAGCTGGATAGAAAAGGCCGCAATATCCACTTTGGCGTGCGCGAGCATGCTATGGGAACCGTGCTGAATGGTATTTCGTTGCACGGTGGCTTTATTCCCTTCGGCGGCACCTTCCTGGTATTTGCCGATTTTATGCGTCCTGCTATCCGTATGGCAGCACTCATGGGCATTCAGGCCGTGTTCGTGCTGACGCATGACAGCATTGCTCTGGGTGAGGATGGTCCGACCCATCAGCCGATTGAAACGACTATGGCGCTGCGCATGATTCCTAACGTCAGCGTTATTCGTCCTGCAGATGCGCTGGAAACTGCTACTGCCTGGAAGCAGGCCTGCCTGAATAAGAACAAGCCTACTTGCCTCTTGCTCAGCCGCCAAAAGCTGACTGTGCTGCATGACTATGCGGCAACCATTCATGCTAATGCCAACAAGGGTGCGTACGTGTTGAGCCCTGCTAAGGAGGCAGCTAAGGCTGTTATCATCGGTACAGGCAGCGAGGTACATTTGGCATTGGCTGCGCAGGCTAAGCTGGCAGAGGAAGGCATTGACGTAAGCGTGGTATCTATGCCTAGCTGGGATATGTTTGACGCACAAAGCGATGAGTATAAGGAAAGCGTGTTGCCTGCAGGCGTTACCAAATTTGCTGTGGAGGCAGGCGTACCCTATGGCTGGAGCCGTTACACCGGCAGTGAAAAGAACGTAATTGGTATCACCACCTTTGGCGCGTCGGCACCTGGCGACGTGATGATGGAAAAATATGGCTTTACGGTAGAAAACCTGGTAGCTAAGGTTAAAGAAGCACTGTAAGTAGCAAAATAAGTAAATTCGTATATCTATATAAAAAGTAAGCCGGACTGCACTTAAAAGGTACAGTCCGGCTTTTTTGTGTGTTTTAGCATATTTCCTGTGGCGTTTGGTCCACGACCCGCAAAAAGATTTTGTTAACATATTGCGAGGAGTTGCAGGAAAACCAATGGTTTTCTAATGGCAATACATAAATATCGCCGACGGCAGTCATCTTGTTGGCCTGTAAAAAGTCTGTTGTGCGTTTTACCAGGCTGGCACCATTTTCATAAAATGTGCCGGAAAAGACTATCTCTAAATATAGTCCGGCGGGCAGGGTTACCTTAATTGCCTGTTTGTGCTTGGCAGCATTACTAGCACAAGAAAAAAATGCCACAGAATGGGTAAAATCCTGCTTTTCAAAAAATGTTTTCTGATCTAGCACCCAGCCTGCATGGTTGGGCAGTGCCCCCTTATGGTGCGCACGCCGTTGGCTGTGACTGGCGAATTTGCTGATGCGACTCTTGCCATCGTCAGTGTTACTCAAGTTTGTCAGCCGCATGAGACGGTCGTTATGCCAACAAAGCGTCAGGTGATGTGTGGGGATGAGTTCTTTTTTATGCAGATCCTCCGTAATACGGCCGATGGTGTCGCAGATTTCTTGGTTATTTTTGATAATGGCTTCGCATTCTGCAGTTTTTTCCTGCAACAGACGCAAAAAGTTGTCCTTGCTGCGGTCAGCGAGGTATTTCTTAATATTAGCTATGCTGATATCAAGTGCTCTTAGGTTAACAATTATTTCTAAATCCAAAAATTGCTTGATAGAATAGTTGCGGTAACCATTTTCGCTGACAAAATCAGGCGAAAGCAGATGTACCTTATCGTAATAAAGCAGGGACTGCTTAGATACATTAAAAATGTTAGCTAGCTCTCCTGCTGTAAAAAATTTTCGCTTATCATCTTTAATCATAATAGTTCCTCATAAGCTTGACTATACTGCTACTATATAGTTTAATATTAGTAGTAATTACATGATGTTTTTTATCTAGTAAATTATACCACAATTTTTGCTGGTTAGGATACATGTTTTTTGTTGGATGGAGGTCTAGACATATGAAGAAAATAGCAATTTACGGTAAGGGTGGCATTGGTAAATCTACAACGGCGTCTAATCTTTCAGCAGCCTTTAGTGAGGAAGGGCTTAAGGTGTGCCAGATAGGCTGCGACCCTAAAAATGATTCTACGCGTCTGCTTTTGGGACGTATCTGCAGCCAGACGGTGCTGGACATGGTGCGTGATAATGACGAAGTAACAGCCGGGGACATTGTTCATGAAGGCTACAATGACATCAAATGCGTGGAGGCCGGCGGTCCTGAGCCTGGCGTCGGCTGTGCCGGTCGTGGTATTATTGTGGCTCTCGAAAAGCTTAAGTCGTTGGATGTTTTGACTGATGAAGACTTGATTTTGTATGATGTTCTGGGTGATGTTGTTTGTGGTGGTTTTGCTGTACCTATCCGCGAAGGTTATGCTACGGATATTTATATCGTATCCTCGGGAGAGCTGATGAGCCTGTATGCTGCCAATAATATTGCCAAAGGTGTGAAGCGTTTTGCTTTGCGTGGTGGTGTGCGCTTGGGCGGTATCATAGGCAACGGACGCAATACGCCTAATGAACAGCAGCTACTGGAGGAGTTTGCTAAACGCCTGCACACACAGCTTATCGCCTTTATTCCACGTGATGTGATTGTTAACAGGGCCGAAAATCACCGCCAGACGGTGCTGCAGTTTGCACCCGAAAGCGCACAGGCCGAGGTTTACCGCAAGCTAGCACGTGATATTTTGCATAATGAAAATATGGCTATACCTACGCCGATGAGTTTTGAAGAATTGGAAAAGCTGGTGGCTGAATATGGCAATTAAAACCAGACGCTTTTACAGTGCCCGTAAGAGCTGCAGCTGTAGCATGCCTGGCGTGTGGCGAGCTGTGGCCTATATGGACGGCGTTGTCGTGGTGTTTCACAGCCCGCGTG
>CAVAHH010000013.1:0-14943 GCA_963588395.1 bacterium | reverse complement strand
GTCCACAGGCACAGCGAACATCGTCAGATGCGGAATGCTCTGCTCCGGATAGGCAAGGGTGTATTCGCCGCTACCACGGGTAACCTGGGTATAAATTTCACAGTCCGAAAGACCCGTTGCCGCCAGCAGGTTTTCATGAAACTCCACCAGCTCTTCAATCATGTATACGCCGGGAATTTTAACGGCGATAACCGAATCAAACAAATTGTTCATATGCGGCAAAAGTGCGAAGCAACGGCCGTTATAAACCGGTACGATCTCAAAAACACCATCGCCAAAATTATGACCACGATCGTTAACATCGATATAGGCCTCTGACTGCGGCATAATCTCTCCGTCCACCAAAACTAATTTTTCCTGCTGATTATCACTCATTCTCAATTCCTCCACTTGTGTTTGTCATAATATATAACAATAAATTAAGTTAATAAATTACCTTTTGTTCAATATAAGGGTTAGAAAATATTGTATAATAGATGTAGGAATCCAAATACGTATTTCATTATACACCATCCAACGCCATTTTGGCAAAAAAATATCGAAAAGGAGCACACCATGACCCATTTACCCACTATCATCAGTGACCTGGCCATGATTCTGCTGGTGGCCGGTGTTACGACCATTCTTTTCCAAAAAATCAACCAACCGCTTGTGTTGGGCTACATTGTGGCTGGCTTCATCACCGGACCACACTTTAACTTTTTCCCCACCATCACGGATAACACCAACGTGCACGCCTGGTCGGAAATAGGCGTCATCTTCCTGCTATTCGCGCTGGGACTGGAATTTAGCTTTTATAAGCTGAAAAGCGTAGGCAGCACTGCCTTTATAGCCACCGGCGTAGAGATCGGCGGCATGCTGCTGGTTGGCTATATCTGTGGCACGCTCATGGGCTGGAACCATATGGACAGCCTCTTTTTGGGCGGTATGCTTTCTATGTCCTCAACCACGATTATTATCAAAGCCTTTGATGATTTAAAGCTCAAGGCGCACCGCTTTACGGAAATCGTTTTTGGCGTTCTCATCGTTGAGGATATCGCCGGTATCGTTATGATGGTAATGCTGGCAACCATGGCAGTCGCCAGTGCTGATGTACCCTCGCTGGAGCTTCTGCTGAGCATCGCACGCTTAGTATTTTTCTTAATTTTGTGGTTTGTTTTGGGTATGTACCTCATCCCCAGCTTTTTCAAGTGGGCGCAAAAATTGATGAACGAGGAAACTCTCGTCGTTGTCGCCATCGGTCTGTGCCTGGGCATGGTGGTCCTGGCCACGCATCTCGGCTTTTCCTCAGCCCTGGGTGCGTTCATCATGGGCTCGCTCATCGCTGAAGCCCCTAGCGCCGAAAAAATCGAGCATCTCATAACGCCCATTAAGGATTTGTTTGGCGCCGTCTTTTTCGTTTCCGTAGGCATGATGGTCGATCCTGTATTACTTTTACAATACGCACTGCCCATCTTTGTGCTTGTGCTGGCCACCATTATCGGCAAACTCACCTTTTCTACCGGCGGCGTGCTTGCCTCGGGTCAAAGCCTCAATACCTCTGTCCACTGCGGCTTCAGCCTGGCGCAGATCGGTGAATTTTCCTTTATCATCGCCTCTCTGGGCATGAGCCTTGGGGTTATCAGCGATTTTCTGTATCCCATCATTGTAGCCGTCTCGGTAATCACTACCTTCACTACGCCGTTTTGCATTATGGCGGCCGAACCCTTTTATCAGCACCTGTTGAAAATTTTACCGCAGCACGCTATAGACTGGATTAACCGTTATACTGATAGCAATACTGACGATGATAAGGATCAGGATTGGAAAAACCTCCTCACTATCTACAGCCTGCGACTGCTCGTCTTCAACACGCTTTTAGCGGCCATCGCCCTGGGAGCGCAGCACTACCTGCTGCCATATTTATGCAACACGCTACGCCTTCCCTACGGCAGTATTATCACGGCAGCGCTCACCTTTATCGTCATGTCCCCGCTTTTGCGGGCAGTTTTAGTCAACCGCGCAGGCAACGGCGATTTATTCTCCAAGCTATGGTTCAAAAAGCGTGCCAATCATCTACCGCTGATGATTTTAGTATTAGGCAAAATGCTAGCCGCCTCCATCGCCCTCTATTTCATCTTCCATTCCCTTGCGGGACTGCACTGGCTGCCGGCCTGCGCTGCAGTCCTTGTGGCAGCCTATGCCATCTCCTCATCAGACTGGCTGATGAGCGAATATCTGCGCATCGAATCGCGCTTTTTGGTTAACCTCAACGAAAAGCATATGCGCAAGCACCGCGCCACCGCAGGCAGCAGTGCCGAAAGCTGGTTTGACGAGGATCTGCAGCTTGCCTATTATGATTTAGATAATGCATCTCCTATCATCGGCCAAAACCTGCGCGCGCTAGCTCTGCGTGAAAGCTACGGTTGCAATGTGCTACAGCTTTTTGGAAAAAAGCGCACTGTCGATATGCCGGGTGGTGAACAGATCGTCGCCGCAGGTGACACGCTCCTAATCATCGGCACAGTCAACCAACTACAGGTTTTTGATGCAGCCATAGAGCAGCGCAATCTGGGAATCGTGCGGCAGCAGCTACCTCAAAGTCTGCGTCAGTTTATGCTCGACAATCATCACAACAACCCTGAGCAACAATTTTTATCGCTGGCCATTACCATCGACAAGCATTCTCCTATTTTAGGCTCCTCCCTCAAGGCCGCTGATTTGCGTAACAAATGGAGCTGCCTGGTAATTGGTCTGGAGCGCGGCGCCTTCACCATTACCAATCCCCATGTATCACTGGTATTTGAAGAAAACGATCTTTTGTGGGTACTTGGCAAGCAAAAAATGATGAATACGCTGATCAGGGAGCAGGTATTATAAAAAACGTATACAGTATTTTTACATTTTCTTCACGCAAAAGCAATAAAATAGCGTATAATAGTAGGTATTAACAATTATTCTTAAAGCGCAAAGGAGCAACGCATGGCACATTTACCTACTATTATCAGCGACCTGGCCATGATTCTATTGGTAGCAGGTGTAACCACTATTCTTTTCAAAAAAATAAACCAGCCACTTGTACTTGGTTACATTGTGGCTGGTTTTATTACCGGTCCCAACTTTAATTTTTTCCCTACTATCGTCGATAGTACCAACATTTCGGCCTGGTCGGAGATCGGCGTTATCTTTCTGCTGTTCGCGCTGGGCCTGGAATTTAGCTTTTATAAGCTGAAGCAGGTTGGCGGCACAGCCTTTATCTCTACGTCTATAATCATCATTGGCATGATTATCTTCGGCTATGCCATCGGCGGACTTTTGGGCTGGAGCAATATGGACAGCCTCTTTTTGGGCGTTATGCTTTCTATGTCCTCCACTGCGATCATCATTAAGGCCTTTGACGATTTGAAGCTGCGCAGCGAACCCTTTACCGAGCCGGTTTTCGGCATACTGATTATGGAAGATATCGCCGGCATCGCCATGATGGTACTACTTTCTACATTGGCAGTTGCCAGCAGCGGTATTTCCTCCAGCGAGCTTTTGCTCAGCGTAGGCCGTTTAGTCTTCTTTTTAGTTCTTTGGTTCGTGCTGGGCATGTACCTCGTCCCCAGCTTTTTCAAGCGCTGCAAGGGCTTCATGAATGACGAAACCTTAGTCATTGTTTCCATCGGTCTGTGTCTGGGCATGGTGGTTATCGCCAGCAAGCTTGGCTTTTCCTCAGCCTTGGGTGCATTCATCATGGGCTCGCTCATAGCCGAAGCTCCTGAGGCCGAACGCATAGAGCAGCTTGTTGCTCCCATCAAAAACCTGTTCGGCGCCGTCTTTTTCGTATCCGTGGGCATGCTGGTTAACCCTGCCCTGCTTTCGCAATACATCGTCCCTGTCATCGTCCTGGTGCTGGTAACGATTTTCGGACAGATGTTCTTTTCCATCTGCGGCGTGCTGGCAGCCGGCAAAAGTCTTAACACCGCTATGCACTGCGGCTTCAGCCTGGTGCAGATCGGCGAGTTCTCGTTCATCATTGCCAACCTTGGCAGTAGCTTGGGCGTGACCAGTGACTTTTTGTACCCCATCATCGTAGCCGTTTCGGTAATCACCACCTTCACCACACCCTTTTGCATTATGGCTGCCGAACCTGCTTATAACAAGCTGCTTAAGATTTTACCTACAAAGGCTCTTGCTATCATCAACCGTTACACTGATAGCAGCGACGAAAGCTCCAAGGACCAGGATTGGAAGAACCTGCTTTCTGTATATATAATCCGCATGCTGATCTTCAGCACGCTGCTTGCAGCAGTAGCTATAGCCTCAGCACTTTATCTGCAGCCTTATCTGGCAAATACCCTACACCTTCCCTACAGTAATTACCTCACTGCCGTTATCACCTTCGTTATTATGGCACCCATTTTGCGTGCAGTGCTCATCAACCGCGCAGGCAACGCCGATTTGTTTTCCAAGCTGTGGTTCAAAAAGCGTGCCAACCACCTGCCGCTGATGATTTTGATTTTTGGTAAAATGCTCGTTGCCTCCTGCGCACTCTACTTTATTTTTAACGCGATTTTGGGACTGCACGGCCTGTTGGCCTGCGTGGCCGTCTTACTGGCAGCTTACATCATTTCGTCCTCTGATTGGCTGATGAGCGAATATCTGCGCATTGAATCGCGCTTTTTGGTGAATCTCAACGAAAAGCATATGCGTAAGCATCGTGCCTCGTCTGACTCCGACAGTGACGGTAACTGGTTTGACGAGGATTTGCATCTGTCGCACTATGTTCTGACTGACCATTCCCCCATCGTCGGCAAAAGCCTCAAAACCCTCGGCTTCCGTGAAAGCTATGGCTGCAATGTGCTGCAGCTTGCCAACCCGCGCCACACTCTGGATATGCCCGGCGGTGACCAGATTGTATCAGCAGATGATACCCTACTGATGATTGGAACGGCACAACAGCTACAAACCTTTGCCGCTGCAGCCAACCAGCGTAACCTTGGCCTTGAACCGCAGGGCGAATCCTTGAGCCTGCGTGAATTTATGCTTGCTGATCACAGCACTAACCCCGGCGAGGAATTTTTACCTGTAGCAATTACTATTGATAAAAGCTCCAGCCTGCTTGGTGCCTCTATCAAGGACGCTCACCTGCGTAACAAGTGGAGCTGTCTGGTAATAGGCCTCGAGCGTGGTGCCTTCACCATCACTAACCCCCATGTTTCCTTAACCTTTGAAGAAAACGACCTGTTGTGGATTTTGGGTAAGCAGAAAATGATGAATATGCTGATCAGAGAGCAGGTGCTGTAATCCCCACTCATTTAATCCATATCCTGGCCCCCTCAACGAGGGGGCTTTTTGTTACCTACAGCCATCATAAGCTGTTCATTTCAAGCTTTACTCCTATATACCTATTACAATTACTACTAACGCACCACTCCTCTTTTTCTCAGCTCCTCTATGGATGCCGCCATTGTCTGCATGCCAAAGCGTCCGCCCGTCTGGATATACGATTCCAGCTGATGTGTGCGCCCTTCGCGAATTAGGTTGCGCAAGGCAGGTGTGGCAATGAGCACCTCAAAGGCAGCAACCCGCCCGCTGGCATCAGCACGTGGCAATAGCCGCTGGCACACTACTGCCTGCAGACATTCTGCCAACTGCACGCTTACCTGCCGCTTATCAGGCAGCACGTCCAAAATGCGTCCCACAGCCCCTGCCGCCTCCTGTGTATGCAACGTCGCCAGCACTAAGTGACCTGTTTCTGCAGCTGTGAGCGCAATCGCCATGGTTTCGGTATCACGCAGCTCTCCCACCAAGATTACATCCGGATCCTGGCGCAGGGCACTACGCAGCCCGCTGGCAAAGCTTTGCGTATCACGTCCCACCTCACGCTGGCTGATGAGTGCCAGTTTTGGTACATGTACGTATTCTATAGGATCCTCCAGCGTCAGCACATGCACTGCGCGCGTTTCATTAATGCGCCGTACAAGTGCAGCCAGCGTAGTGCTTTTGCCGCTACCTGTAGCACCTGTCACCAGAACGAGTCCCTGCTGCAGATTTGCCAGTCCCTGTACCGCCAAAGGCAGTCTAAGCTCCTCACAGTCAGGCACAACGCTTTGCAGCAGACGGATAGAAGCAGCAAGTACGCCGCTCTGCCTATAAGCGTTCAAACGACAGCGCTCACCCGGTGTTTCACTAAAGGCGGTGTCTACCTCTCCCTTCTTCTCCAGCTCCTGCAACGCCAAGGCAGGCAAAAGCTGCTGTAATTCCTTTAACAATACACCTTCTGGCAAGCTTTCCTGCCCCAACGGCTGCAGGCTGCCACCCACACGCACCACCGATACTGCTTCCTCCGCCAGATGCAGATCGCTGGCACCCATATTCCGCGCCCTGCGCACAAGCTCATACAGCATAATATTCTCCCTGCGCAATCCCCACGCGCCACAGCTCCTGCACAGTTGTCACTCCATGCAACGCCTTTACAGCAGCATCAGCTGCAAGGCTGTGCCAGCCGCTTTCCGCAGCCAGCTTCAGCAAGCCTTCCTCATTAGCACCGTTAACGAATGCGTGCTGCATTGCCTTATTCACCGTCATCACCTCGTGCACGGCCACGCGACCGCTGTAGCCTGTGCCATGGCAATGCGCGCAGCCAGTTCCCTGCGTCAGCAATATGCTATTCTCCGCCGCTCGACCCAAATAATGCTGCTCTGCCGCCGTCGCCGCGCGCTGCACGCTGCAACGCGGACAGGGACGCCGCACCAAACGCTGCGCTAATACGCCGCGCAGGGAGGCAGCCAAAAGATAATCTGCAATCCCCATATCCAAAAGGCGGAAGATAGCTCCCACTGCATCGTTAGTATGTAGCGTGCTCAGTACCAAATGCCCGGTAAGTGCTGCCTGTACAGCCAGCACGGCCGTTTCCTCGTCGCGTATTTCTCCCAGCATAATAATATCCGGATCCTGTCGCAAAACCGCACGCAGGGCGCTGGCGAAGGTCATGCCACTCTTACGGTTGACTGCTACCTGATTAATTCCGTCAAGCTTGTATTCTACAGGGTCTTCAAGCGTAATAATATTGCTGCTGGCGGCATCCAGCTCCTGCAGCGTAGCGTACAGCGTTGTTGTCTTACCGCTACCCGTTGGACCTGTCAAAAGCACCAAACCATTAGGCTGGCTAAACAGCCTGCGGTAGCAAGCCAGATTTTGTGGCGTAAAATACAGGCTGTCTAGCTGTAAAAGCGCATCCTGCCTTTGTAAAAAACGTATCGCCAGCTTTTCACCGTTGATTGTCGGCAGGCTGGACAAACGCAAATCCACCTGACCATTGACGCTATCCAAAACCATGCGTCCGTCCTGCGGCACGCGTCTTTCAGCAATATCCATACCACTGCTCACCTTCAGCTGCGTCAAAAGCGTGCTTTTAAGCGTTGCCGGCAGCAGCCGCAGCTCCTGCAGCAGCCCGTCAACACGGATACGCACCCTCACTCCCTGCTCCACAGGCTCCACATGCATATCACTAGCTCCTCTGTCCAGCGCCTCGTCTAGCAGCTCCTCTGCCAATTTATTCGTACGTACACCTTGCATTACATCACCTCATGTAGTGTATTTGTTTTCATTGTAGCACAAAAAACGGCAAAAGCAATATGACTATTGTAAATTTTCTTTATTTTTGCAATTTTTTCTTGCTTTTGAAACCTATATAAGTTAAAATAAAAAGCACATCAAGCAATTACGTTATCTGAATAAAGATCTGCGAAAGGAGCAGTATATGCAACATCATCTAAAAATTTTTCTTATTGCCCTTTTTTTTACAACAAGCGCTACGTTCTCCTGTCTGGCGCAGCAGCCGGCACTCACAAATCCCTTTTTGCCTACGGGAACAGCCACAGCGGCAACCTCCCCCAAAACAGCAGCCGTAGTGCCTGCTGTCGTTGCGCCTCCAAGCGAGCGCATTAGCACCTACCCCTTAAGCTACGCCCGCGCCAAGGATGTGCAGGAAGCGCTACAGAGCATTTTTAAACAAAAGCTGGCGCTGGACGTCACTACCAACAGCATCATACTTTGCGGCACTAGCGAAGAGCACGCACGCCTGACGCAGCTTTTGCCCAAGCTGGATGTTGCCACCAGACAGGTGACGCTCGAAGCTAAAATCATCGCCATCAGCCGCGAAAACAGCAGGGATTTAGGCGTCAAATGGGGCTGGGACACCATTCCCCAGCGACGTGAAAGCACTACAAGTGACAGTGACAGCGATAGCGACAGCAACTACGACGGCAGTTTCAAATTTTGGCGTGGCTATGCTTTTCGCTTCAATGCTACGCTCAGCGCCCTCATTGCCAACGGCAAGGCTCGCATTTTAGCAACACCACGCATTATCACCATCCCCGGACAGCAGGCCAGCATCTTCATCGGCGACCATATCCCCGTGCAGACCGAAAAGCACGACAGCAGCGGCAGCTACACTGCCACGGAATATCTTGACGCAGGCATTAAGCTGGAATACGCGCCCATCATCAGCTGCGACGGTAAAATGGTCACAGCACGTGTCCACACCGAGGTTAGTACGCCCGTGCTCATCAGCGAGCTGAAAAATTACCGCATCACCAGTCGCACAGCTGATACCAACGTCCGCATGTATAGCGGTGAAACCCTCGTCATCGGCGGTCTCATCAGCGAGGAGCAGCAGCGTTCTATTCAAAAGGTGCCTTTCTTAAGCAAAATCCCCATCTTGGGGGAGCTGTTTATCAACCGCAGCCAAAAAAACGCCCAAAGCGAGGTGCTGCTGCTTTTGACGCCACACATTACAGAAGCAGGTGCTTCGCCTGCCATTTACAGCGAAGCGGCCAAGCTTATTAATAGTAATCTCGACGAAGAAAAATAACGCAAAAAAAGAAGGGCTGCCGCCCCCCGTGCAACCTGCCACCATGGCTTTAGGCTGCACAGTCTGCGGCACGCCCTTCTTTTATTTTTTTATTCGGCCAGCAGCTTGCCTGCTTCAGCCAGTTTTGCCAGCGCGTCGTCGTCCGGAGCACCCAGCGCCAGCACACCATCTGCAACCAGCTCTGCGCCTGCGTCCTTTACGCGGCCTTCCCAGTCCTGCATATAGGTACCGCCCCAGCCGTAGGAGCCGAACAGAGCAACCTTTTTGCCGGCCAGCTTACCCTCCAGCTCAGTGAAGAACGGCTCAAATTCGCACTCCTCTAAAACTTCTGCACCCATTGCAGGGCAACCCAAAGCAATAGCGTCATAGCCAGCTGCCTCGTCAGCGCTAGTTTCGCTAACGTTCTTTACAATAGCTTCTGCACCTGCAGCATTGATAGCGTCTGCAATTGCGTCAGCCATAATTTGAGTGTTGCCAGTACCAGTCCAAAAAATAACAGGAATTTGTTTCATAGTAACCTTGTACCTCCTTATAGTGTAGCTACAGCTACCTTCAGCGGCAGACCCTCTGCCAGCTTTTGTAATATAATATCACGATAATACTCATAGGCTGCAAACAGACTGCGCGCCCTTGGTACATCGCCATAAACCTTCCAATAGCCGCTATACTTGCAGCCTGTGCCCTTATTGAGCACAAAGCCCAAAATATCCTCCAGCGGATAACCCAAGAATACGCCGATTTCATGCGGGAAGCCGCTCTTTTGGCCAAGGTGCGCCTCCAGCGTTGCCAGGCTCTGCTCCAGAGTCGCCTGCGCATCGTAGCCGGCTGCAATCAAATAGGCCTGGTAGCCGGGGTTTTTCAGCACCTGCTCCAGCTGCAACGGATTATAGACCAGCACCAGCACACGCTTAGTGCAGCCGCACAGGCGGCGGAACACAATATTGCGGTCGGCAAACTGCTCGTTGTATTCCACCAACAGCTTATCAATCTCTTCACCGTCATCCGGGAGCAGCGAAAGCAAATTTGCTGGTTTAATGCCTGCCAATACGGGCGCACAATTATATGCAATTAACTCATCAAAGCTAGTAAAGCCAAATAATTTCATAGGCATCTCCTTGTAGTTAGCCACATCTAACTCTCTGCTTATTGTACCACTACACTGCAAAGTTAGCAATAGTTAACTTGAGAAGTTTTTATGAAATTATCTTCCCTGCTTATTTGCTTACACGATCAAACCAAACAACAAAATCGCCATCGGCCTTATTGCCTGCGTGCTTGCGCTCCATAGGAGTAATAACGGCTACCTTTAGCTTAGGACGCAATACCTCAAGCTTTTGTACGGTGCCCAGATGTGCATCCGAATGGAAGCAGCCATTGACATGCAAAAGCTGGAATGTGGGGAAGATGTCAGTGAAGGCTGCTATACTTTCGGCCATCTTATCATCCTTCAGGCATTGAGCAGCATACACTGCAGCCAGACGTGCCGGCGGCATTTTCATCGGTGCTTCAGGTGAATTCATCTGTCCGTAAAATTTATCCTTATATGCGCCCTCAGGAGCATAGGTATGCTTAGGCAACCACTTGGTATACTGTGTATCAATACCATCAGTGCTGCCGCCGTTTTTCGCTACGTGTGCAGCTAAAAAGCGTGGTACATTGGCTGCAACCACAGGCAATCCGTTATCGTAGGCCACCTTCACCAAGGGTGCATAATCTGTACGGTAATTAGGCCAGGGACGACTGTTAGCCAAAAAATCTTCCTCGCTCATAGCACCTGCCAGATACGTATCCAGCTTTTCCTGATTGTCAGCTTCAAACATTTCCATGCTCAGACCCAGCTTGTTGCCCTGCACCTTGTACATAGCCTGCAAAAGCTCCAGCTCAGCAGTATGGATTTCGGCCTGGTCATGGTATTCACCAAAAAATACTACATCATATTTTTTCAGCTTTTGTGCCAGCTGTGCGGCATTCAAGGCTTTGCCGCTATTAGCATCACTAAACTGTGCGGCAGCGCCGGCACTGCCGGCTACTCCAAGGCAGAGCATGGCTGTCGCCAGGGCGATGGATTTTAGAAGTTTTTTTGTGTTCATTTTGTTACCTCTGATGTTATTAACGAACCTGATTAAGCAATTATTATATCATGAAGTGTGATTGGTAAATTGCAGTAAGCAAGTGCTTAGAACAACAGAAACAAAAATTTGTCTGAGCGCGCAGCGCGAGTTTATTTTTCGTTTCGTTGTGGTTCTGCACGAAGCGCACGCCCGCAATTTACCTGCACACAATGATATATAATTGCAAATTTCTTTCAGCAAAAAGCTTTAAAAGCTCTGATAGTACGCCTGTATCTTCTCCAGCAGGAAATCTGCACCTTTTTCGCCCATAAACGGCAGATGCGTTGCCACCACGCCATTCATAAACGGTGCGCTGATGAGTACCTTGGTATTACTGCTGTCGCATTGCAAAAGCGCTACGTCATCTGCCAAGACCAAGGTCTGCTTCAGCGGACGGATAAGCTCCAGCCATGCCTTCTCTTCGGCAAAGGCTTCTACACCCTCCGCCGGATTGGTAATATTCTTTAAGCTATGTGCGCACATTTGATGAGCAACCTTGATACCGGCCTGCTGCAAAAAGCTGCCGACACCCTGCACCATATCATAATCACCCTTGACTACAGCTACAGGTTTAATCTTGGCGCCGCCCATCATTGCGAACATCCCCAGCATCGACATACCCTTTTCCTTCATCTTCAGGCGCATCAGCACCATAGGATTCGGAGCTTCGCCGATAGCCTCGCCTACTGCCTCCAAGAACTTTGTCGTGCCGCTGTAGCCATAGGGAACAACGTATACATAAGGAGTGCTAAATTTTGCCTCCAACAGCTCTGCCGCCGCCAGGCCCTCGTTACCCATTACGATGTTCACCTGAGCCTTGCCCATGTCCTGCAGCTCGTCCACACTGGTATCACAGCACAGGCAAGCATTGCATTTTAGGCCCAAGGCCTCGCTCAGCAGACTCTTTACTTCCCACATATCACTGGCCATGCGGTAGCGCCAGGCAGAGGCACCAATAATATTGTACATACCCTTTTCTACCTTTACGTCCTTTTTCGGCAGATTCTTTACCAGCAGCTTATATGTTTCTACCAGACCGATGCTGTAATCACCACGGAAGCCACCCTGCTCAAAGGCAATCAGCTTTGCCTTAACCTCGTTTTGCATGTAACGGCATACACCCTTAATATCCGTACCGATAACAGCAGTTACAGAGGAAGCGACAACAAAGATAACCTTCGGTTCATAGCTCTTATCCAGCTCAACGATGGCATCCTCCAGACGCGTTACGTCACCCATAACCACGTCATCCTCGCTCATATGCGTAGTGAACAGCCTGTTTTGAAAGCGCAACCCCAGACCGCCATAAAGTCCCATGCTGTAGTGCGTAGTACCTGCCGGACCATATTCCAGCACGATAGAGCCCTGTACAGAAAGCAGGCTCCAGATAATACCCATTCTATCAGACGGGGTGGGTAAAAATCTTACTAAGCTCATAAGCCCGCCTCCTCTCTAAATTTTTTAGCATCCTCCACAGCGTGCACAACAGCCTGCAGCATGAACGTATTACATTCAAAGCCCATCATCTTGCCTGCAGGGTCGCTGTGTAAAAGCGCGATGCCCTTGCGGCGCAAACGGTCGCCAAACTCGTGACCCATGTAGAACCAAGGATGCAGCACGTCATATACATATTGAAGTGGCGCGATATTGGCCGCCTTACAAATGTAGGGATCCGTCATCTTTAAGATAGCTGCGATATCCTCGCGCTCATAGTCATACAAATGGTTACTTTGGATAAGCTGTGGCACCAGGCCCAGGCTGCACAGATAACTGTTCAGCTCAAAGCAGTCATACTGCGTGTTACCGTAAATATAGGTCTTGCCTGCGACCAAAGGCTTAACCTCTGCTTCCAATTTTTTACACTTAGCCAGCTTTTCTGCCAGCACTGCAGGCAGCTCCAACCCCAAATTGCTAAACAGCTTTTCATAGGCCTGCATAATCTTTTCCGGGGTAGCAAAGCGGTTAAAGTATACATAAGGAATACCAAAATCCGCTTCCATCTGTTGTGCCAACGGCAATGCGATATCATGCACCACAACGTTAACCTTAGCAGCTGCGGCGCGGCGAATTTCGTCACTGGTGCAACCGCTTGGCAGTTGTACGCCGATCTTTACGCCTGCCTCTTGCAATATCGCGTGCAACTCGGTATCGGCAAAATTACCCATGCGTTGACCCAGAACATTGACGCTGCCATCGCACTCCTGCTTTTCCATCATCAGGCGGCAGGCAGTAATAGCACGCTCCAGACCTGGGAAGTGATCCTCGCACTTAAAATGCTCGGTATGTACCGCCATAACAGGAATATTATATTTTTTGCTCAGCTCTACAGCGATAGCGTCGTAATCGTCACCAATAACCTCAATAACGCAGGTGGTGACAAGCATTACGCATTTAGGCTGATATTCATCCACAATCTCCTTAAAGGCCTTGTGCATGCTTTCGGTGCTACCAAAGGTAACATCATGGCTGTCCAAAACAACAGATACACAACGGCCGCCAATACCGCCGTAACGGTCGCTGATGGTGAGACTCTTGGTATAGTAGCTGCACTCATCCGTTCCCACGATAACCAGCAGGCAGTCAGTGATACCACCTGCCACCATAGCAGCACCCATAAGCGGACAGTGCGTGCCTGGGAAAAGCGCCGTAGTCAGCTGCGGCACGTCCTTAATTGTTTCCACCTTACTCAGCTTATTCAAATGACTCAGAATCTCATTGCCGTCCATGCCCTTAGCCTGTGGCGGCATACCCATCTTTTCGGCCATCTTGCGCATTTCGTCTTTCTTGTCGCCCTTCATCTCCTTCATCATGGACATCATCTTGCCCATGTCAGGCATAGCGACCTTTTCGCCTTTTTTCTGCTTTTCCTTGATTGCTTCAATGGCACTTTTGGGCATACCCATTTTCTCGGCCATCTTCCACATTGCATCTTCCTTTATGCCCATTGCAGCCTCCTTATTCCTCTTCGTCCTCACTAAGCTCCAGCACACGTGCTGCCAGCTCGTTATATACCTTAACCATAGGGGAATCCTTGACAAATTCGCTTACAGTACCACCCAAGTTTTCAGCAGTCTGGATATCGCCGCTGCGCGGAACGTAAAGCACCACCTCAGTGCCAATTTCTTCGGCAGCCTTAGCCACCAGCTCTTTTTCGTTTTCAATGTTCTTGGCGTTTAAGATAATACCCTTTAAACGCGCATAACCCCTGCGGCCAAAGTTTTTAATTGCCTGAGCAATATTATTGGCAGCATACAGTGCCATCATTTCGCCGGAGGAAACAATGAACACCTCACGGGCATAGCCGCCGCGGATAGGCATGGCAAAGCCGCCGCAGACAACATCGCCCAATACATCGTAAATAACGATGTCAGGTTTATAGGTTTCAAAGGCCTGTAGCTCTGCCAGCTTTTCGAAGGCAGAGATAATGCCACGGCCGGCGCAGCCAATACCGGGAGTAGGACCACCAGCCTCTACACACAGCACGCCACCGAAGCCTTCAAAAACTATGTCCTCCAGCTTCAGGCTCTCACCCTTAGCCTTCAGCTGCTCCAAAACCGTAGGAATGCGCTTGCCCTCCATCAGATTTTTGGTGCTGTCACTCTTGGGATCGCAGCCAACCTGCATAACCCTGTAGCCTTGCAGCGCCAGCGCTGCGGATAAGTTGGAGGTTGTGGTGGATTTACCGATGCCACCCTTACCATAGATTGCTATTTTTCTCATATTTTTCTCCTTGTATGTAAAATTAAGTTATAGATGATCTAGTTATTAGATATAGCCATAATTCAGTGAACCGAATGTGGCAATTATAATGCCGCGGCTGCAACATAAAAATTTTAGAAAACAAGTAATTGGAAGTACAGAAATGCTGCGACTGTTTGAGCGATAAACTTTGTGCGTCAGAAGTACTATTTTTGCATAGCGCGAGTTCAGCAGCATTTCGTGCGGGCGCATCCAAGAAGCGAGTCCACAGACGAAGCTGATTGGTTAATGCGC
>CAVAHH010000012.1:0-15737 GCA_963588395.1 bacterium | reverse complement strand
GCGCTGGACAAGTTCGCAGGTTTTCCTTGCAGGCTTTACAGCTTGCAACAGTTTATACCAATTTTATATATTCTCTATAAAACGAAAAATTCCTTTTTATCCACGATAATTTTCTAAAAATCTTTCACGGAATTCGGGGAAGCTGTCATTTGCGATAGCCTCACGGATTTCTTTGGCAAAATGCAGCAAAAAGTGCAGATTATGGATAGACAAAAGACGCAGACCGAAAATTTCTTCCGCCTTAAACAGGTGACGGATATAAGCACGGCTGAAGTTGCGGCAGGCATAGCAGGTACAGCCATCCTCAATCGGACGGAAGTCCTCAGCGTACACAGCGTTACGCACAACCAAGCGTCCCGTGTGCGTCATGGCAGTGCCGTTTCTGGCGACGCGGGTAGGGAATACGCAGTCAAACATATCTACACCCAAATTCACGGCCTCCACGATGCAGTCAGCCGTGCCTACGCCCATCAGGTAGCGTGCCTTATCCTTAGGCATCAGCTCCGTCGTCTGTCCTAAGATGTCGTACATCAAAGACTTTGGCTCACCCACAGAAAGACCGCCGATACCATAGCCGGCAAAATCCAGCTCCGTCAGCTGCGCAACGCTTTGACGGCGCAGGTCGGGATACATGCCGCCCTGCACGATGCCGAACATCGACTGGTCCTCGCGCGTATGCGTATCCAGACAGCGCTTGGCCCAGCGCGTCGTGCGTTCAGTCGAGCGCTTGGCGTAGTCGTATTCTGCAGGATAAGGAATACATTCATCAAAGGCCATAGCAATGTCCGCCCCCAATGCCTCCTGCACCTGTGTAGAAACCTCTGGGGATAAAAACTGCCTGCTACCATCAATGTGCGAGCGGAACATTACGCCCTCTTCGGTAATCTTGCGCATTGCGCCCAGGCTAAAAACCTGGAAGCCGCCGCTATCGGTAAGCATGCCCCGCTTATAGTTCATAAATTTGTGCAAACCACCGGCCTTGCGCACCAGCTCGTGCCCGGGACGCAAAAACAGGTGGTAGGTGTTGGACAAAATCACCTGACTGCCCATTTCGTACAGCTCCTCAGGAGCCAGCGTCTTAACGGTCGCCTGCGTACCAACAGGCATAAACATAGGCGTTTCAAACGTGCCATGGGGTGTGTGCAGCCTGCCTAGGCGGGCGCCGCTGCGGCTGCATTCTTTTATCAGTTCATAGGTTACAGCGTATTTCATGTTGCTTCCTTTTCGTTATTTTTGTAAATCTGTAATAAACATAGCGTCACCAAAGGAGAAAAAGCGGTATTTTTCCTCTACCGCGGTCTTGTAGGTGTCAAGCATAATCTCCCTCGTCGACAGCGTACTTACAAGCATCAAAAGCGTGCTCTGCGGCAGGTGGAAGTTGGTCACCAAATCATCCACCAGGCGGAACTTGTAGCCAGGATAAATAAAGATATTGGTCCAATTGCTGCCTGCCCTCAATGTGCCATCAGCTCCTGCCGCCTCCAGCGTGCGCACTGCCGTAGTTCCCACGGCGATAATCCTGCGTCCCTCGGCCTTAGCCTTGTTCACAGCGTCGGCGGCCTGTTGCGATACGGTATAAAACTCCTTATGCATCTTGTGGTCTTCAATCTTAGCCTCACTCACAGGGCGGAAGGTGCCAAGTCCCACATGCAGGGTAACGAAAACCTCCTCGCAACCCATATCCTTAATTTTCTGCAGCAGCTCCTTGGTAAAATGCAGGCCCGCGGTAGGAGCTGCAGCACTGCCACGCTCGCGGTTATACACCGTCTGGTAGCGCTCCTTATCCTCCAGCGGTGCAGTGATGTACGGCGGCAACGGTGTTTCGCCCAAGCGGTCCAGAATCTCTTCAAAAATTCCGTCATACTTAAAGCGCACCACACGACCACCAAAATCAGTATGCTCGATAACCTCGCAGGCCAGCTCGTCACTGAAGTTAATTTTAGCACCCACCTGCAGCTTCTTACCCGGACGCACCAGCACCTCCCAGTCAGTGGCGTTTTTACGTGTCAGCAAAAACACCTCCACATGCGCGCCTGTATCCTTAGTACCGTGCAAGCGTGCCGGAATAACGCGCGTATCATTAAACACCAGCACGTCGCCGGGCTTCAGATAGCTTGGCAGGTCATAAAAATGCTTGTGCTCAATTGCACCCGTATGCTTATCCACCACCAGCAGACGTGAATGATCGCGCGGCTCCATAGGATGCTGTGCGATCCGCTCCTGTGGTAGCTCGTAGTCAAAATCTGTTACTAACATTATCTTATCTCTCTTTTCTTATATATTACAAAGTCACAAGCCGCGTACCGGGATAGTAGTGCGCTAAAATGGTTTTGTACGTAGCCTTGGCATCGGAATTAGCCAGACCACGCGCGCCCCAGGCACTCAACCCCAGGCCGTTGCCCCTGCCCTTGCCGCGGAAGATAATCTTTTCCTCCTTGCCGCCGCTGAGCATGTGGTAGCTGCGCACCAAGTTTTTCCATATCGGCTTATTGTCCTCGTTTACCTTGATGTCAATATCCTTGCTGCCGATCTGCATACCATAATAATTTTCAATAGGTACCTTCAGCGTTTCCGGTACAGGCGTGCCTGTTTCCACATCAAAGAGCGTGCTGTTTAAGCCCAAAAGCTTCATCAGCTCGCTGCCGGAAAGCTTTATCGTGTTGTTTTCGCCTGAAAGGACAACGTATTTTACACGTCCCGTAGGAGTCCTATCAATTCCTTTATCATCCAGCGGCGACAGACGAATGCTCGTGAGTCTGCCTGTCGCATAGCCACGCTGGGCCAAAAGGCTTTCCAACAATGCTGGCACCGCACGGTATTCCCAGCTATATTCCGGACTGTCGCTATCATAATCCTCCACAGACTGCAAATAGCTTACCTCCCGCTCCCACAGGTTTTTGGCACTTTCGGTGCGTCCGCCGCTGCTCGATGTGCTCACAGCCTCAATCGCCAGGCCGTGCTCATCCGCCAGATACTGCCCACGCGTCGCTTTAATCAGCTTCGTCACTGCGTCCTTTTCTATGCGCTTGCCACTTCCCTCGTAAAAAAGCTCACTTTCAGTAGCAATTATATCATAGTCTGCTGTAGCATGCTGCTTTTTGTACAAGGCATAGCTACGTGCGGCAACAGCCTGCGCCTTAAGCACCTCGTCCGGCCACACCACCATAGTTTTGGCAGGAAGCACACACGCCAGATAATCCTCCAGCGGCAGCTGGTTCACCACCAATAGCCTGCCATTTTTCACCGACAGCTGCATCTGCCCCTTATAAGCACGCTTGTTGACCTGCGGCAGCGCCTTACCTGCAGCCTGCATAAGACGCACATCGGAAGCATAAACATGCTTGTCATCAAAGGCCAGCCTGCCGTTTTCCACGTGAACAAAATATTTGCCCTTGGGCAAGGAAGCTCTTGTGCCGTCAAGCTCTGTCACCGCCAGCTCATCCTCACAGGCAAGCTCCACCGTTGCCTGCCCCACAGCCAGTGCCACGCGAATCTGCTCGGCAGCAGAGGCGGTGGAGGTAAAGGCAAGTATCGCGATTGTTATAAGTAGGAGTAATTTTTTCATGATATCCTCCGATGCGGAAGCAATATCTAACACTTCCTTATGTTCAACGAGCTAAACTGAGCAATTATATTATCGCTAAGGCAACATAAAAATTTTAGGGAATGAGCAATTGGAAGTACAGAAATGCTGCGACTGTTTGAGCGATAAACTTTCTTAGTTATAAGCATTATATCAGCATAGCGCGAGTTTAGCAGCATTTCCGTGCGGGCGCATCCAAGAAGCGAGTCCACAGACGAAGCTGATTGGTTAATGCGCCCCATGCGATAGTGTCCCAAGCGGCAAGCTCTTTTGAGCTCAGGCGATTGGATTGACGCGAACCGCTTGCTTACTTCCTTGCAAAATTACCGTTAAAAATTTTTTCGTTGCAGGGCAATATATAATTGCGAATTTCTTCACTTCTTGAAACTTAGGCCTTCTTCTTTCATAACTGAAAGAAGAAGCAAAAAAGATTCGCGCTTTTTTGCTCGCCCAAAATAGCTTTGCAAAAAAGGGCTTTACCATATCCTAAATTGTTCGCCGTAAGCGCTAGCTCGACGAACCTAATTAAACAATGATATATAATTACTAATAAACGCCCCTACATCAACACCTACACATTCACCAGCTTAATATTCTTGCTCACCACGATAAACTTTTCTTCCCCTGCCTGCTGCGTGCGCTTCTTGCGCACCTCATAGCGGTCACGCTCGCTGAACACACAGCCGCAATACTGCTGGCGGTACAGCCCCAGCTCCAGGCTGATATCCACCCCGCGCTGGTAACCCTCGCGGTAATCCTCGTAATAAAACGGCACGCCGAACTCTGCCGCCGCAGCCTGTGCTTCCTTTTTTATCAGCTCGTGACGCTGATACGGACTCACAAGCAGCGTCGTGCTAAAGGCATCATAGCCGTTTTCCTTAGCAAACTGCGCCGCATAACGCAGACGCAGGCGGTAGCAGAACGCACAGCGCACACCAGGCTCAGCCAGCATACCGCGGATGCAGTCCTCAAGTGGGTAGCTTTTATTGATAATCAGATTATAGCGCTTCTTTTCACAAAACTCCCGCAGCGTAGCCAGCCTGTGCTTAAATTCCTTATACGGGTGAATATTGGGATTAAAAAACAAAATATCAAAATCCGTTCCCTGCTGTGTCAGCCTTTCTGTAGGATAACAGCTGCAGGGTCCACAGCAGGCATGTAATAATAGCTTCATTTTGCCTCCGGATACGGAATCCCCAGGTATTTGTAGGTTTCACGCGTCGCCATACGTCCGCGCGAGGTGCGGTTAAGCATTCCCTGCTGCATTAGATAAGGCTCAATAACATCCTCAATCGTTGATGCCTCCTCGCTCACGGCCGCCGCGATCGTTTCTATACCCACAGGTCCGCCGCCAAAGGTTTTGACAATGGTCTGCAAAATCTTGCGGTCATTGCGGTCAAACCCAAAGCGGTCCACCTCCAGCTTAGCCAACGCCTCGTCTGCCAGCTGTCGTCCAATAACCTCCGCTCCCAGCACCTGCGCGAAATCACGCACACGCTTTAGCAGACGGTTAGCAATACGCGGCGTGCCACGGCTACGACGGGCTATTTCCAGCGCACCCTCAGTGTCAATCTTCACATTCAGAATTTCGGCCGCACGCGTAATAATAAACTGCAGCTCGTCCGGCTTGTAAAACTCTAGGCAGCACTGCACGCCAAAGCGGTCACGCAACGGCGCCGCAATCGCCCCCAGGCGCGTAGTAGCGCCGATCAGCGTAAAATGCGGCAAATCCAGACGCACGCTACGGGCTGCTGGTCCCTTGCCAATGATGATATCCAGCGCAAAATCCTCCATAGCAGAATACAAAATTTCCTCCACTGTTTTGGAAAGACGGTGAATCTCATCAATAAAGAGCACGTCGTTATCGCCCAAGTTCGTCAAAATCGCCGCCAGATCACCCTGACGCTCAATCGCAGGACCGCTGGTCACACGGATATTGACGTTCAGCTCGTTGGCGATAATATTAGCCAGCGTCGTTTTACCCAAGCCCGGAGGACCAAACAAAAGCACATGGTCCAGGGCCTCGTGACGAGCAGCAGCAGCCTGGATGAAGACAGACAGGTTATCCTTAACCTGTTTTTGGCCAATATATTCATTTAGGCGCCGCGGGCGCAGGCTGTATTGCCAGCCATCAGCCTCCTGCTCAGCCCCGGCGATAATTCTATCATCAAACTCCATATACTAACTCCTACTTCATCATCAGCCTGAGCGCCTGCTTTAAAATCGCCTCGCTCGTAAGCGTGTCAATTTCGACAATCTTTTTTATCACTGGCACGATCTCACTATTAGTATAGCCCAAGCTTGCCAACGCCTCCATGGCCTCGGACACGGCACCGCTGCCTGCGGCCGTAACGCCTGCACCGGATTCACCATCAACTGCGTCCGCTGCGGCACATACCTTGTCCTTCAGCTCCAGCAGCATACGCTCTGCCGTTTTTTTGCCTATTCCCGGCAGCTTCGTCAACACCTTGACATCTCGGCTCTGCACCGCTAGGTAAAACGCATCAGGCTTCACTGCCGACAAAATGCCCAGCGCCATCTTGGGTCCCACGCCACTGACAGTTAAAAGCAGCTCAAACAGGTCATAATACTCTTGGCTCAAAAAGCCGTACAAAATAATAGCGTCCTCGCGCACTGCCGTGTGCACATAAACGCGCACTGCCGCTCCCTGCGTCAGCTGCGCCAGGTGAGCTGCAGGCATAAACACACGGTAGCCCACGCCGCCTGCAGTTTCAATTATGCAATAATCTGTTGCCAGGCAGCCCACGCTGCCCTTAAGCGAACCTATCATCTACCTGCCCTCCTGCCATCTGCGTGTTGACGCAGTATTGATGCCGCAAATTGCCGCAGCCAGTGCGTCCGCTGTATCATCCGGCTTAATCTTTTCGCGGATATTCAAAAGGTGCATCACCATATAGATAACCTGCTCCTTCGTGGCGCTACCGGTGCCCACAACCGAAAGCTTGATCTGCATCGGCGTAAATTCCATCACCGGCAAACCCTTATTGGCCGCCGCCAAAAGCACCACACCACGTGCCTGGCCTACGGGAATAGCAGTTGTCACGTTACGGTTAAAAAACAGCTTTTCCACGCTCATAAAATCCGGGTGAAAGTGCTCAATGATATCCGAAATATCATCATAGATTTTTTTCAGCCGCAGCTGTGGCAGCATGTCCTTGTCCGTCAGCACCGAGCCATAAAACACGGGACGCAGACGGTTGCCCGTCATATCCACGACACCATAGCCACAGATCGCAGTACCGGGGTCAATCCCTAAAACCAGCATAAATACCTCGCAAAAAACAGAAAGCAGACAACAACTGCCTGCTTTCCAATCCGCAAACCCTTGCAGGCCCGCGTTTACCTCGTAATAACAATCTTATTCCTCGTCGTCTTCCGGCAAGTCAGCGTTGGTGTAAACGTCTTGTACATCATCGCAATCATCCAGAGCGTCCAGCATCTTTTGTACCTTTTCAGCATCCTCGTCGCTCAGCTCGGCCATAGTATCGGGAACCATGGTGATCTCGGACATTGCAACCTCAATATTGTTATCAGCCAAAGCCTTTTCTACAGCATCATATGCAGACGGATCGGTGATAATCTCAAATCCGTCCTCACTGCTCTTGATGTCCTCTGCACCTGCATCCAGGGCGATCATCATCAGGTCATCCTCGCTGACGCCGGTTTCAGCGCTAACTGCGAAAATGCCCTTTTGCTTAAACATGTAGCTTACGCAGCCGCTCGCACCGAGGTTACCGCCATGCTTGGAAAATACGTGACGTACGTCTGCAGCAGTACGGTTGCGGTTATCAGTCAGGCAGCTGACCATCATAGCAACGCCTGCAGGACCATAGCCTTCGTAAGTGATTTCTTCAAAGCTCTGGCCTTCCAAAGCACCTGCACCCTTTTGGATAGCGCGTTGGATGTTATCCTTAGGAATATTGTTAGCCTTAGCCTTAGACAGAGCCAGCTTCAGCTTCATGTTACCGGTAGGGTCTGCGCCGCCCATACGTACGGCAATAGTAATCTCACGGCTGATTTTAGTAGTAATTTTGCCGCGCAATGCGTCGGCCTTGCCTTTTTTATGTTTAATGTTTGCCCATTTAGAATGTCCTGACATCGTAAAATTCCTCCAAACTTTCTCTTTCTATAATATTTAAGTATTTACCACAATATTTTACCACGCTGATGATGTTTTTTCAATAAGCAACCTTGTAGCAGCTGTTTATTTTGCAAAAACAGCCTTAATGCTGTCGTAATGCAAAAATACTCCCTGCGCCGCCAGCTCCCTGATTTCCTCCAGTGTTGCCAGCTTATATTCCAATGCCTCATTCGGACGGATCTTTACCTGCTCTAGTGCAAAATCCAGGGTAAAAAGATAACAATCCACAAAATAATTATCTCCCTCGCCCGGGTTTTCACGATGATAGGTAAGCACGGGAGCACCCTCGCAGCCGCTCACATCCAGGCCTGTTTCCTCCCACACCTCACGGTTCACTGCCTCGCGCGATGTTTCGCCGGCCTGAACAGCGCCTCCCGGCACCTCCCACCAGCCGGCAGCCCAAGCCTTCGTCAGCACCCGCCGCGTAATCAAATAACGTCCGTCTGGGTGGCGCACCACACCCAGCACCGTCAGATGATATTCACCATCACGCAAAATCCAATCGTTCTTCTTCATCGTGCGTCCCGTCAGCTGACGGTTCTCATCATATATATCCCAAAGCTCCATTAACGGTTCCTCCCCAAAACAAAATTTTATCTAACTCACAATAATCTTGGTAGGTACTTAAAAATAAACCAAAAGCCGCAAGTCATCGCCAGGGCAATACTGCCGCTGTCGTAATCAATATATCCCAAACGCAGGCTGTTCAAGCCTGTAATAAAAATCATATTCAGCCACGTAAAGCCATAGGCCCACAAAAGCAGCTGCACCCATAACGGCGGCTTCTTGTAGGGATTAGGCGCGTTATTTTGCTACACGGCCTTCGTCCTCCAACAGCTCCACCGCATCCAGCTGCTTTTTGAGGCGTGACGTATAGCGTGCTGTGCTTTGCAGCGCGCTCTGCCCCTCCTCCAGCTTTTTAGCTGTTTTATCCAGTGCCGCCTCCAGGCCTGCCAGCTCCTGCTTCACCTTGTTCAGTAGCTGCCAAACTTCGGTAGTGCGCTGCTGCACCGCCAGTGTCCTAAAGCCCAGCTGCATGCTATTCACCAGCGCCGCCAGCGTCGACGGTCCTGCAAGGCACACCCTGTATTTTTGCTGCAACTCTTCCGCCAGCCCGGCAATATTCAGCGCTTCGGCAAAAAGCCCCTCGCTTGGCAGATACATCACTGCAAAATCGGTAGAATACGGCGGACAGATATATTTTTCGCAAATATCCTTTGCTTCGCCCTTCAACCGCCGCTCCAGCTGCTTAGTGGCAGTATCTGCTGCCTGTGCGTCACCTGCTTCGCGCGCCTGCTGCAGTCGTTGGTAATCCTCCAGTGGGAATTTGGCATCAATCGGCAAAAGCACCTCCTGCTCCCTCTGACCGGGAAGCCGCAGTGCGTATTCCACACGCAGACCGCTGTGGGGGCGGATTTCGGCGTTTTCAACATAACGCGCCCGCTCCAAAATATCCTGCAAAATGTTTCCCAGCTGCATTTCGCCCCAGGTGCCACGCACCTTGACATTAGACAAAATGCGCCGCAGATCGTCTACACCGCCAGCCAGTCCCTGCATCTGCCCTAGGGATTGGTGTACCTCCCCCAGGCGTTGGCTGACCTGGGCAAATTTTTGCTCCAACGACTGGTTCAGGCGTTCGTCCACCGTCACGCGTATACGCTCCAGGTTCTGATCTGTCAAATCTGCCAGGCGTGCCACACGCTTATCAATCTGCTCACTCAGCCTGTCGCTGGCAGCCTGGTTTTCCATACGGGCAGCCCGCGCCAAAGTGTTCTGCTCCCCCCGCAGGTCGTACATCGCATCGCCCAGCCGCCGCTCCAAAAGCTCAAGCCGCTGCGTAGCCAGCTCTGCCTTGGGCCTGCTTTTTAGTAGCAAAGCCACCAGCACCAGCAAAAGCAGTACTATCACCACCATCAAAATTATATTTAACGTATCCATAAAACGCTTTTACCTCCACTATAACACTAATATTATAGCAAACTTTTTCCCTGCCGCCAACATATTGGCGAACAAAATTTTTGAGTTCGGTTTTATTTTTGCTTTAGACTGCTTTTATCGTCTACGTCGTAGCTGCCAAAAAATAATCAGGGAGCAAAGCCACTGCCACGCTCTGCTCCCTTAGGATTATCTGTTGCTTATTCAATTAAGTATCGCCGCAAAACCAAGCCAAGCATTACTTAAGCTTAGCAACCGCGTCCTTATCAAAGACCTTGGCCAAAAGCATCTTGGCCTCGTCCTTGACATCATCATCAATATAACCCTGCACCTTCAAAAAGGCAAAGGTTATCGCCATCAGATCATCACTGTAGCCCAAAACCGGCGTCAGATCCGGCACAAAATCCAGCGGTGCGATCAAATATCCCAACGCTCCCATAATCAAAGCCTTTTCCTTTGCAGGGACATCCTTCTTTTGCAATACATACCACAGCTGCACCGCCTTAAACAAAAGCTCCAGGCCGATAGCTGAGCCATATTTGCGGATTTTCTGCAGCAGGCCTTCCTCGCTACAGTTATCCTGATACTTCACCAGCTCGTCTTCGTTAATTTTGTTTTTATCAAGGCTTTCTTTTTCTGCCATTTGCTTCACCCTCGCACCTGCGACAGGAAAATTAACTCAGCGCAGGTTGATAAACTGTAAATCTACACCAAAATCGCCGGCCTTCAACGTTTGGATTACTGCCTGCAGATCATCCTTTTTAGCTCCGGCCACACGCACCTGGTCATCCTGAATCTGCGCAGTTACCTTCAGCTTGGTTGCTTTGATAGCAGCCACAATCTTTTTACCGTTTTCCTTGGAAATACCCTGCTGAATGCTCAGCTCCTGGCGTACGGTGCCCTTGGCAGCAGGCTCAATTTTACCCGGTACCAGGCAGCGCAGGGGTATGCCACGCTTAGCCATCTTCTGGCGCAGCATGTCTAAAATTGCGCCCAGCTTATAGTCATCCTCGGCTGCCAGCTTAACCTCTTTTTCGCCCAGCTCGATGCTGGCGTTGCTGCCACGGAAGTCATAGCGCTGATCAATTTCTTTTTTTACCTGATTAACTGCGTTATCCATCTCCTGCATATCAACCTGGGATACTACGTCAAAGGAACTATCTTTTGCCATTACTCTAATCCTCCTATGAATTACGTTATAAAATACTTTTGCCTAATTATAGCAAAAAAGCCTTGGTTTAGGCAAGTAGCACATCTACGCTATTACTGTACAGACAGCCAAATACTTTACAGCTTCGCCTTACTATTCATAGCCTCGTGCTCCGCATTTATTTCTTCAAAAAGCTGCAATACATTCCATGTGCAGTTAGTCGGCGTCAGCATCGCCTTCAGGCGCACCTGCTTGAGCGCCCCCTTGCGGATGGCTGCTAAAAGACGATCAAGGTCCTGACGTATAAAGCCGCACAAGAGCAGCATTTCCTCCTGCGCTGCCTCGCCCTCGTAGCTGCCCTCTATAGCCTGCGGGCCATCTAAGCCTGCCAAAAGCCCGAGCGGCTGGTTAAATTCACCGCGCTCCACACTGCGCAGCTGTACACGCAGCATCATACAGATAAGCTTTAGTGCCTGCAGCCGCTGCGGCGTAAAATTAAATGCTAAAACTGTTTTATGCATATCGCACCTCATCCAAACAAATCTATCTGGTTCGTTTCTGGTAAATCCCCCAACGCTCCCAACTCAGCCAGCTTTTCGATTACACTCTTGCTGACGCCGGCACGCAGGCGTAAATCCTCCTGCGAAATAAATGGTCGGTTCACGTCACGTGCGGCAGCAATGCTTTTAGCAGCGCTTTCACCTACGCCGTTCAAGGCACCCAGTGGCGGACGCAGGCCGTTTTCCGTAACCAAAAACTTAATCGGGTCAGATTTATAAATATCCATTTTATCAAACTTCAGACCACGCTCCATCATTTCATTAACCAGCTCCAGGTAGGTGACGGTGGATTTATCCTGCACCGACGCCTTAAAGCCCTGCTGGTAAACATTTTTGATGAAGTTTTTTACATAGGCCTTGCCCTTGGCAACGTGCGTGTAATCAAAATCCTTGGCACGTACAGTGAAGTAGGCTGCATAAAATTCCTTGGGATAGTGCACCTTGCAGTAGGCAATGCGGTAGGCCATAAGTACATAGGCCACAGCGTGCGCCTTAGGGAAAAGGTATTGCACCTTTTCGCACGAGGTGATATACCATTCGGGAATGCCGGCTGCACGCATAGCCTCCAGCATTGCAGGCTCCAGGCCTTTTTTTGCCGCCTTGCCCTTACGCACGTACTCCATCGTCTTAAACGCCAGGCTTGGCTCCACCTTCTTGGCGATCAAGTGCGTCATGATATCATCACGCGTAGAGATAGTTTCGGCAACAGGCTTGCCCTCCTTGATCAAATCCTGCGCATTATTCAGCCATACATCTGTACCATGCGAATAACCGGATACACGCACAACCTCGCTAAACTTTTTCGGCTGTACGTCGCTAATCATCTGGCGGACAAACTTGGTGCCGCATTCGGGAATACCAAAGGTGCCCACGGCACTATCTATCTGCTCCGGCGTTACGCCCAAGGAGGACGTGTTTTGGAAAATACGCATCGTCGGCTCATCGCCTACAGGAATCTTCTTGGGATCAAAATCGGGATCCACATCCTCCTGCAGGTATTTTTCCAGCATCTTCAATACCATCGGGTCATCATGGCCCAGAATATCCAGCTTAACCAAGCGGTCGTTGATGCTGTGATAATCATAATGGGTGGTGATAGTATCGCCATTTTTGTCATCGGCAGGGCGGTTCATCGGCGTAATATAATGAATATCCATATTACGCGGCACAACCATGATACCACCAGGATGCTGACCCGTAGTGCGCTTTACGCCGGCAAAGCCTTCCACCATCGCCGCTATATACGCTGGATGTGCATGCAGATTTTTGCTTTCGTAATATTTTTTGATAAAGCCCACCGCCGTTTTATTGGCAATGGTGCTGATAGTACCGGCGCGGCAAACGTTGTCGCGGCCAAACAGCTCCTCGGTATATTTATGAGCAACGCTCTGATCACTCATCGCCGACGGATCATCAGGATCAATGCCGCCGGAGAAGTTGAGATCGATATCAGGCACCTTGTCGCCATGAAAGCCCAAAAATACCGCGAAGGGGATATCATGTCCGTCACGCAGCATGCGTGTGCCACATTTCGGGCAATTCTTAGGCGGCAGGTCAAAGCCGCTATCAACCTCGTTATCCGTAAAGAACTCACTATGACAGCAGTGCGGACAGCGGTAATGCGGCTGCAGCGCGTTAACCTCGGTAATATCCAGCATTGTCGCCACAAAGGACGAGCCTACGCTGCCACGCGAGCCAACCAGGTAGCCGCGGTCGATGGAATGCTTAACCAGCTTGTGTGCAATGTAATACAACACCGAAAAGCCGTGGCCGATGATGGCGTTAAGCTCTTCTTCCAGGCGTTTTTCAACAATCTCCGGCAGCTTTTCGCCATACCATTCATGCGCCTTGGCATACGACAGGTTGCGTACAGCCTCCTCCGCACCAGGAATGGTTGGGGAATACAGCTGGTCACGGTCAGGCACAGGCTTAATGCGCTCAATCATATCGGCTATTTTGTTGGTGTTAGTAACAACCACCTCGTAGGCCGCATCCTTGCCCAGGTAGGCAAACTCCTCCAGCATCTCCTCGGTCGTGTGCAGGTACAGAGGCGGCTGCATATCGGCATCCTTATAATTTTGCCCTGCCTGTAAAATCGCACGTAGCTTGGCATCCTCGGGATTCAAAAAATGCACGTCGCAGGTTGCCACCGTCAGCTTGCCCAATCGCTTACCCAGCTCGTAGATTTTGCGGTTATGCTCCTGCAGATCCTTTTCGCTGCAGATATTTTCACGCACCAAAAACTGGTTGTTGCCCGTAGGCTGGATTTCCAGATAATCATAAAAGCCCGCAATCTCCTCCAGCTCGGCATCACTCGCACCGCTGCGCACTGCGCGGTACAGCTCGCCCGCCTCGCAGGCAGAGCCCAAAATAAGGCCGTCACGATGCTCCTCAATCACCTCACGCGGCAGCAGCGGACGCTTGTTGAGATAGCGCAGATGACTGATAGTAACCAGCTGGTACAGATTACGCAGACCGATTTCGTTTTTAGCCAGGATGATAATGTGATAGCTGGATATCTTGTTTCTGCCCTTGTTAGTGGCAGCATCAGGATTTTCGGTATCAATGTTATCTGCCTTCAGCTTGCGGTCACTAATGAGGTAGCCCTCCATACCGAAAATCAGCTTTAAATCACTGCCCTCCGCCGCATCAAAGCAGAAGGGGAAGGCCTGCACCACGCCATGGTCAGTAATGGCCAGCGCCTTGTGTCCCCAGCGGATAGCCTGCTTAACCAAACCCTCCATAGGCGTGAGCGCATCCATCTTGCTCATCTTAGTGTGACAGTGTAGCTCTACGCGTTTTTCGGGTGCGTTATCCATACGCTGCGGCACATCCAGCTTCATAATTCCGTGCGGCATCATGGTCATCTCGTCAAAAGCAAAGCGGTCCGGGGCGACATTACCCATCAGGCGCAGGTGCATACCAGGCTTCAATAAATTCTTAAATTCGTTGCACTCCTTGCGCGGATCTCTGCCATCTCGCTTATCAAAACGCAGCTTAACAAAAATGCCGTTAGTGTCATCACTCACATTAAAGTTAAGCATAATCGCACCTGTGCGCAATTCGTGCTCGATAAAGGTCTGCAGTCCACCGTCCTTATCCAGGCTTCTGACGAAGGTGCCCTCGATAACGACGTTGTTTTCTTCCTCCGTCAGGGTTGCTATCTTACGCACAACACCCTTAATGCGTCTGCCCCATAAAAGCCCGTCGTCCTTTTTGGCACCATACAAAGCCTCCATGGCCTTGATATATTCCGGATCGGATTCAGGACTTGAATCACATGGCTCGCACGCTGGCAGCTCCGGCGGCAGGGGTATCTCTTCATCCGCTATGGGTGCGCCGATTTCCACATCCGCAGGCTCCGCCGGCAGCGGAATTTCATCCGGCAGAGGTTCACCTGTACAGTCTGTAATCTCCACTTCTGCAGCAAGCTCACGCACAGGCAGCTGGCATTTTTTTCCATCACCATCGCAAATCATATCCACCGTTTGCAAAGAAAAAGCGGCCGCAAGCTGCTTGGCCGCCTTCTGCATCAGTCCTTCGGTAAGATGGGCAGCACAGCTAAAGTGCACCTCCCACTCACACGAGTTTTCATCAACGCAAATCCTGTTGATGTGCATCAGCTTCAGCTGCATCAGCTCCACCTGAGAAAAGGGCAGCGCAGCCAAAAAGCTATAAAATTTTTCTTCGTCAGGAATCAGGCAATATTTTTGTGTCATGTCCTATTCCTTTCTACAATACCAACATAAATACTTATCTTATATTCTCTACGCCCACAATGCCTTCTATATCCTGCAGGCCGCGCACAATATCTCCGCCCTCGGGCGCAGTCTTGCCCAGCTTCAAAAAGATTTCCAGCACCAGGCGGTTCTTTTCCTTGTCACGCTTAACATTAAGGGATTTTACCTGTACACCGTTCAGCGACAGGTAGCCTGTCACATCGGTGATGGCACCCGGACGGTTGCCTGTGATGACGCGGATGAATTGGCGGTCATTGCGGCTGGTGACAGCAAAACGCTTCTCCCATGTGTGAAAGGTGACCAGCGTAACCATGGTAATGGCAGTAGCGACAGCACTCAAAAAGTACAGACCGCTACCTGCAGCAAGGCCTATAGCCGATACCATCCACAAGCTGGCAGCAGTCGTCAGACCGCGGATGGTGAGACCCTCATGCAGGATAGTACCAGCACCCAAAAAACCAATACCGCTAACAACCTGCGCCGCAATACGCGCGGAGTCACGCCTCTGGCCTATATCCTCTACTACGCCCGCAGCCTGCGGAACATCGTCAAAGCCATACAAGGACACCAGCATAAACAGCGCTGAGCCCACGCACACCAAAATATG
>CAVAHH010000011.1:0-16472 GCA_963588395.1 bacterium | reverse complement strand
ACCACGCTGCCCTAGTAATGTCAACACCTTTTTCGTAACTTTTTTAACAAATTTTAGCGAAACACTAGGGGCAGTTGGCAAAAGAAGTATCTTGTATACAAGGTTTTTAGGCAGCAAAATTCTTCAAAAAACTTGTAAAAATAGCTGTTTTTTACAGAAAATCTCCGTTTTTTTAGGAAGCATAGTATTTTTTTTCTATAAAAACTAAAAGCTCCCTGACTGCGCAGGGAGCAAAACTACTCTTTGCCTACCAGCGGTAGCTCTACAAGCTTGTGACCTTCCCCACTGGTATCATGCATTATATAACGTGTGCAGCTTGCACCCGTTTCCCAATCCGCCAGGAATAATTCTATAGGATAGGCCTTGTGTATTTGCCGCCAGCTACTGAATTTATAATCTGGAATATAGTGCTGCACTTGCTTTTCATCACGCCAAAAAGCAGATACTATGTCAAATATTCCTTCTGTATTCCAGCGTAGCCATTCCGGCCGCCACTGTGGCAGGATGCAGAACACGTCAAAGCGTAGTATCTCTATAAGTGTATCAGACTTATCTGCGTAATTTTCTTGGATGAATTGCAACAAAATCGCTGCAACTCCCTTAGCATTGTGCGTTTGCGGATAATGCCCTGCTTTTACCCACCAATTGACAAGCTGTTTATAAAAGTCAAAGGCATCCATTCCCGAAAACTTTAACAATGCTCGCAGGGTATACTTAAAATTACCGCTATTGGCTGTCTGATCAAGAATGTTATCCAAATGCTTCAGATATTGCATATCCTCGTATGGCATATACTTGGTTGCCAAAATCTCATACGGCGGCTCGTCCATGTAAAGCAGGCCGTGCTGCAACGCCTCCCTGCGCATTTGCGTTCCCGGCAGCACCTTCAAAAAACCCAGCTGCAGCATGTGCGCCTCCAGGCCGTATACGTCATTAAAGGATTGGGCAAATGTCGGCAGGTCCTCGTATGGCAGACCGGCGATCAAATCGACATGGATATGCATATTACCGCAGGCCAGCAGGCGGCGCACGTTGGCCGCCAAGCGCCCCCAGTTATCCTGTCTGTTGATAGCCTTAAGCGTTGGCTGATGCGTGCTTTGGATGCCGATTTCCAGCTGAAAACGACCCTTAGGTACTGTCTCTAAAAACGCCAGCACCCTCTCGCTCAGCATATCAGCCTTAATTTCAAAATGAAAGGTGGCATTGGTCTTAGCAGCAGCTAAATGCTGCATCATTGGCAAAAAATAGCCTTCATCCAGATTATAGGTGCGGTCGACAAACTTCACTAGCGGCACACCACTAGCTATAAAGCGGTCCAGATCACGTAGTACCAAATCCAGCGGCCGCTTGCGCACGGAATGTGAAATCCCTGACAGACAATAGGCACAGCGGAAGGGACAACCGCGCGTGCATTCGTAGTAAACTATTTTGTGCTCTGCCAATACCTTCTCTAAATCAGGATATGGAAACGGCAGCAGTGACATGTCCTCTACCACTGTTATACCACCGTTGGTAAAAACCTCGCCATCCCTGTGCCAGGCAACATGCTTGGGAACAGCACCGCCGCTTTCCAAGGACTGCAAAAGCTCGCTAAAGACCTGCTCGCCCTCCCCCTGCAGAATATAATCTGCCTCGGGCAGCTCGGCAAAAATACGCTCTGCTTCAAAGGCCACCTCAGGCCCGCCAATGACGATGGCTGCCTGAGGCCGCAGCTTGCGCAGCATCCGCACCAGACGGAAAACAAACGGCTTGTTCCAGATATGCACCGAAAAGCCATAGACCTGCGCCTGCTGTGACATTATTTTTTCCAGTACTGCCAAAATCGGCGTATTTATCGTTTCTTCTATTAAACACACGTCATGTCCCTGTGACTTGGCATATTCGCCAACGTAGCGCAGGCCCAGGCCTGTGTGGATATATTTACTGTTGATCGCGCTCAATACTACCTGCATAATTTGCTCCTATGCTTATCTAATAATAACAAAAAAGCTCTACAACCGAAGCTGTAGAGCTTTACTTACTGGTGCCGAAGGCCGGACTCGAACCGGCACGGTTGTTGGACCGCTTGATTTTGAGTCAAGTGCGTCTGCCAATTCCGCCACTTCGGCGATTAGGTTCCGAACAATCGGAACAATGATTATTATACAGGGTCAGCAAGCGTTTGTCAAGCAATTATCCAAAAAAAATTTAGATACAGAAGCAATCTGCTTATTTTCCCAGTAAAGCCTTTAATTCTGCCAGCTTAGCAGCAAATTTTTGCAGCGTTACCGTCACAGGCTGCGGCGTGTTTAAATCAACGCCTGCGTTTTTCAGGATGTTGAGCGAGTAATCGCTACCGCCAGCGTGTAAAAAGCCCAAATACTTTTGCACAGCGTCCTTACTTCCACTTAGGATGGCGCTGGCAAATGCCGTGGCAGCACTATAGCCGGTTGCATACTTGTACACATAAAACGGCGTATAGAAATGCGGTATACGCGACCATTCACTGGCTAGCTCCTCATCTACCGTCAATGCAGGACCATAATAATCCTTGTTGCTCTGCAGCCACCATGCTTCCAGCTTTTCGGCCTGCAGGGAGCGGCCTGCGGTGATTTCGCCGTGAATATATTTTTCAAACTCGGCAAACTGCACCTGACGATAGACCGTGGTACGCACTGCCTCCAAAAACTGGTTAAGCAGATAAATTTTCTGCTCGTCCGTAGCATGCTGCAGAGTATATTCCAAAAGCAGGCTTTCGTTAGTAGTTGACGCTACCTCAGCACAGAAGATGGTGTATTCGGAGTTGACATAGGTTTGTGCCTGGCTACTAAAGTAGCTGTGCATAGCGTGGCCCATTTCGTGCGCGATGGTAGAAATACTGTTATAGCGCTGCTGGTAGTTGAGCAATACAAAGGGATGCACGCCATACACGCCCCAGGAATAGGCACCAGAGCGCTTACCCTTGTTTTCATAAACGTCAATCCAGCCCTCGGTGAGACCCTTATGCAGGGTGCTGACGTATTCCTCACCCAAAGGTGCCAATGCCTCCTCTACCTTGGCACAGGCCTCAGGGAAACTGCAGGCAAAGCTGTCGCCTGCCTGTGACAGAGGCATATACAAATCATAGGGATGGAACTCGCTTACGCCTAAAACACCCTTCTTTAGCTGGATGTATTCATGCAGCGGTGCAAAATTATCATGCACCGTCCGGATAAGGCCGTCATACAGACTGGTAGGGATATTATCCTCTGACAACGCTGCCTCCAGCGTATCCTTGTAGTTGTGCACATTGGCGAAAAAATATGCCGTACGCGCACTGCCTGTAAGCGTAGTAGCCAGCGTATTGCGGTACTTGTGATATGTTCCCATGAGGGTGCGGAAGGAGTTTTTGCGCAGCTCGCGGTCAGGCGAGGTCATATTCAGGATATAATTGCCCTCGCTAACGCTGGCCTTGTCGCCCTTGCCATCCACGATTTCGGGAAACTGCATATCGGCGCTCACAAGCGCACGGAAAGCTGCAGCCGCCGTCCCTGTTGCCAGGTGGCTTTGGGCGAAGACTGCTTCCTTTTCGGCCGAAAGGATATGCGCCGACTGCCGCAGCAGGTTTTGGATATAAAAACGATATTCGTCAAGTCCTGCTTCCTCCTGCAGCATGGTCTCAAGCGCCTCACGCCCCAGGCCCAGCATTTCCGGTTCGATAAAGGAATTGGCATTGCTAAAGGAAGCTAAGAGTCCTTCGGCCTCGCCGGAAAGCGCCTGCAGGTGCTCGTCGGTGTTATCAGCATCCTGCTGCAGGCGGGCATAGGCGTAAATTTTATCCAAAAGCCGCGCCAGCTCGTCCTGCAGGCGCAGAGCAGCCAAAACCGCGCTGCCTGTTACCAGCGTGCTCTGCATTGCCTTAAGCTGCGGTAGCTTAGCCTTATATTCGTCGCAGGCTGTGCGCCAGGCGGCCTCGTCGGCATATATATCCTGCACGCGCCATTTACAGCCAGCAGGAATAGCGGCACGCTCTACGCTGCTGCCATGCTCCGGGATTTGTTTTGCTTCTGTCATCTTGCTCTTACCTCACTGATTATTTAGGCCACAGGCTGGGGTTGCCATACTTGGCATCCAGCTTGCCGCTGAACCAACGGCCGTTAAGCACGTTGTGGATGATGTAATCCTTGCTTTCGGCGCTGATGCTGTTGTCCTTATCCATCTCTGCCAAAATGCCTGCATAGCTTACGCGGCTGTTAATGCTGCTGATGCGTGCATGCTGCTTGTTAGCGTCAAAATCCAGCTCAGGGCGATAATCGGGAGTCCAAGCCTGCCAGGTGGTGCCCAAAAGCGGCGTGTTGGGATTGCCGGTGCGCATGAAGGCAGCAATAGATGCGATAAAGGCCTTGCTCAGCTCCTTAGAGCCAGGCTGGTCAAAGGCATCGGTATTTTTGGTATAAGCATAGCCCTGATCAGTCAAAAACGGTTGGAAAATGCCATGCAACGCGCCATTACGCACATTGTAAGCTTCGCCTACAACCTCGGGGGTGTGGGCAAAGGTGAACCGGCATACATACATATCGCCCTTGTAATTAGGATAAATGGTTTCGGCAGATTCCTGGCCGTTGAAGAAGCCATAGAGGGCACTGCCATATTTATTGGCAAATTTAAACTCGCTGGTGGTCTTGTAATCCTTATTGATTTCGCTCAGGCGGTTTTTGAAGAAGGGATCGCGGGCAGCAAAGGAGCTGAATTCGTCAGCACTGGCCAGCATGATGAGCGGTACGTTGTAAAACTTCTTGGTAGCAAAGCCTTCTGTAGGCAGCACCTTGCCATCACCAAACAGATGCGGGAAAGCGCTCATGCGGATAACAGCACCGGCCATAACAGGAGCAATGCGCTCTGCCTTTACGTTTTGCAGGTAATTGCGTACTGCCTTTTTGTCCTTGCCGTTGTCGCTCAACAGCCAGCTTTCGGCGTCAGCCAAATTAGCCTGCTTGCCGTCTTCTACTACCAGCGGAGCCAGCTTTTGGGCAATGGTCTTTTGGCTGGCTTCAGCATCAGCAATGGTCAGGCCGCCGCTAAAGGAAATAGCCTTGTCGAATTTATTTTTGAATACCGGCGAAATCAGCATAGCCATAACATCGCGGCCACCTGCTGAAAAGCCCGAAACAGTGATGTTCTTAGCATCGCCACCGAAGTTTTTGATGTTCTTGTGTACCCAGTCCAGGGCTGTAGCCTGGTCAATAAAGCCAAAGTTACCGCTTTTTTCCTTGCTGTTGCCGTCAGCCAGGGCAGGCAGGTTGTTGAAGCCCAAAAGTCCCAGGCGGTATTGCACCGAAACATAAACGATGTTACCCTCCTGCGCCAGCTTGTTGCCCTCCATCAAATGGCTGTTGCTGGCCTGGTTGTTGCCGCCATGGATATAAACCATAACTGGCAGGTTCTTTTCATCGGTATCAGGACGCACGATGTCCAGCGTCAGCACGCCTTCCTCGCCCAGCACCTTTTTGCCATTGTATTGGATGTTGGCAGGTGCAGCCTTGCTGCAGTCCAGCACTCCTTTGAATTTTTGCGGCTTTTGCGCTTCACGCCAACGGTTTTCACCTGTTGCAGGCTGCGCATATGGAACGCCCAACCATTGTACAACCTGGTGCTTTTCGTCATAGCTACCGGCAACAACGCCCTGCTGCGTCTTAACCTCATTGTTAAAATTGGCAGCCTCAGCTGCAGCGCAAACGCTGGCAGCTAAAAGCGAAGCAGTTAAAAGATATTGGATTTTCTTCATTTGTTTCATCTACTCCCATATATAAATTTAGTTGACTTACCCACTACTATTATAGTAATCCCATTGCGACTTGACAAGTTTTTCCAAGAAAAAATGAGGCTGGGACAAAACTAACTTTACAAATTAAAAAATCGCTAGAGTTTAAGTATTTTCTAAAATTTTCATACTAAAAAATCAGTGGGATTTTATCTGATGATAAACCTCCACTGATTTTTCTATTTAAGGTTGGGTTTTGTCTCAACCTCGCAAAAAGGTTAGCCTGTTTTTATTTTTATTATCAAAGTACCTCTGCAGCATACAAGGCGCATAACGTCTTAGCGTCATACAGCTCACCTGCCGCGATCATAGTGCGCAGCTGTTGCGGCGTAAAGGCCTGCACGCCGATGAACTCGTCCTCATCCGTATGCTGGGCAAATTTTTGCAAGCCCCAGGCCTTATACAAATGAATAATTTCGTCCGAAAAGCCTGGTGTTGTGGCAATGCTTACAAGATACTGCCAATTTTTGGCTTCGTAGCCTGTTTCCTCGCTCAGCTCACGGCGTGCGCACTCAGCAGGGTCTTCGGCCTCGCCATGGTCCAGCTTACCTGCAGGTATCTCCCACAAAAGCGTGCGCAGGGGATAGCGGCACTGCTTAACCAGCACCACCCTGCCATCCTCCAGCAGCGGCACAATAGCCACCGCACCGGGATGGTGAATATATTCGCGCGTGGTATCGTTGCCGTTGGGCAAGGTTACGTGGTCGCGCTGCACCTTGAGCAGGCGCCCGCTGAAGACCTCCTCGTTGCTGCCCTCGACATATACCTCGTCTAACTGCGGCTCATGAAACTTCTTTAGCATATCCCTACCTCACTTTCTTTGCTGCTGGAGACTGCTTTTTACCTGCTTCGCCCCCTCGAGCAGCTCTGTAGCGCTTTCAAAGGCGGCCCGGCTGGCAGTCGCGCCTGCCGTCATACGCACCAGCTCCTGCAGGCGGCCGTTGTAGTCTAACGTCGTCAGCTGCGTTACCGTGCGTCCGTCACTGCTTTGCTTTTCTATATGGATGTGGTTATCCGCAAAGGCTGCAATCTGCGGCAGATGTGTGATGCACAGCACCTGTCCCGCAGTTGAAATTGCTGCAATTTTTTCGGCCATCTTTTGCGCCGTAACGCCACCCACGCCGGTATCAATTTCATCAAACACCATCGTGCCCACGCCGACGCAGTCCATAAGCACTGTTTTTACAGCTAGGGCGATACGGCTCAGCTCGCCGCCGCTGGCAACCTTTTCCAAATCGTTTAGCGGCTCGCCCATGTTGGCGCTAAACATAAAGCGCAGTGCGTCCCTGCCCTGCGGTGAAAACTTTTCCAGTGCGCTGACCGTAATCTGCAGCTCACCGTTTGGCATCGCCAAATCACGAATATGCGTTGTAATACGCTTGGCCAGCTCCAAGGCGCTTTTTTCACGCAGCTGCGTCAGCTCTGCCGCCGCCCGTCCCAGGCGCACCACTGCCTCGGCCAGCGTCTTTTGCGCCAGCTCAATCGTCTGCGCAATGTTCTGCAGCTCCTCCAGGCGTTTTTCTGTATCTGCCAGGTATGCCAGCACCGATTGCGTGCTGCCGCCATATTTTTTTTGCAGACGGTAAATAGTATCCAGCCGCTCCTGCACCTCGGCCGCCCGTTCGCCGTTAAAATCAGTGCCGGCCATGTATTCGCTCAGCTCCGTGCGGCAATCGTCCAAGCTGATCCAAGCACTATCAGCACATTCAGCCAACAGCCGCAGCTTGTCATCATAACGCGCCGCATATTGCAAAAGGTCACGCACACGTGCCAGACGCGACAGCACTGCGTCCTCCGCGTCCAGCTGGTTGTACGCTCCGTCAACAGACTTCATGATACGCTCGCTGTTTTGCAAAAGGCGTGCTTCTGCCTCCAGCTCCTCTTCCTCGCCCTCACGCAGCTTCGCCTCGGTGATTTCCTTAATCTCCCAGGCATAGCGGTCCATAAGCAGGTCCTGCTGCGCGTTTTGCTCCTGCAGCTGGCCAAGGCGTTTTTGTGCTGCCACATATTGCGAGTACAGCGTCTTATACTCAGCCAATACCTCACCCAGTACGGGGCCGCCAAAGCTATCGGCAAGCAGCATGGCGGCACCAGGATATAGTAGCGCCTGGTTTTCGTGCTGACCGTGAATATCAACCAAGCGCGAGCCCAACTCCTTGAGCACAGCCAGCGGTACCTGCACGCCGTTGACAAAGGCACGGCTTTTGCCGGCAGCGCTCACCTGACGCTTCAAAAACAGATCGGTCTCCGCCTCCAGCCCATGCTCTGCCATAAGCGCGCAGATATCATCGCGTCCGCTTACGTCGAACACTGCCTGCACCCACAGGCCGTCCGTACCGCTACGCACGTAATCGCTACTTGCGCGTCCGCCCAGCACCATACCAAAGGCATCTATAAGAATAGATTTGCCTGCACCCGTTTCACCCGTAAACACGTTGAAGCCGGGAGTAAAATCCGCATGGGCATCCTCTAATAGTGCAAAATTATGAACATGCAATGATTGCAGCATATTGCACCCCGCTTATCTGTATTCCTTAAAACGCCTGAGCAGTGTTGCCACACCCTCTTTATCGGCCAAGGCTATAAAAACTGTGTCGTCACCGGCAATGGTACCCAAAATCTCCGGCCATTTCATGTAATCCACGGCAAAGGCCACCGACTGTGCCGTGCCCGGCAGGGTGCGCACGACCACCATGCTGTCAGAGGAACGCACGCTGACAATAGAATCCTGAAAGGTACGCTCCAGGCGCTCTATAGTCAGCATCATGCCATGGTCCTTAGGATAAGCATAATAATAGTGTCCGTTAGCGTCGGGCACCTTCACCAGCATCAGCTCCTTAATGTCGCGCGACACCGTGGCCTGGGTAACATCAATCCCCTCATGGCGCAGAGCTGCCGCCAGGTCCTCCTGCGTTTCTATTTTGTTATTATCAATAATATCCTTGATTTTGGCATGTCGGGTCATTTTCATAGTCAATCACCTCATTTATATTAAAGATTCCTCATAAGCTTCTGCTGCCAGGTCTGGTAATAATCCCTGCTGGTCAGACGGATAAATTTCATATCATAAGGACATTTTTCTATGTATACACTGGTGTTGTTAGGCACCTCAATAACATTTTCGCCATCTGCCGAAAGCAGCATTTCCTCGCTGCCCGGGATCGGACGCAGTTCAATTTTTTCGGACATAGGAATAACCAGCGCCCTATTGGTCAGCGAGTGTGCGCACACAGGCGTAATCACGCTCACGTCCAGCTCAGGCATAACCAGCGGCCCGCCTGCCGATAGTGAATAGGCTGTAGAACCTGTGGCTGTAGCGATGATGAGGCCGTCTGCCGCATATTTGCCGGAAAGGCGTCCATTGATAAACAGCATCATGTGCGCCAGCTTGCTAAACATGCCCTTGGCCAGGACGAAGTCGTTGAGTGCGTGCGCCGAAGCTATCACCTTATCCTCACGACTTACTGTGGCCCACAGCAGGCTGCGGCTTTCCAAGGAATAGTTTCCCTGCGCCAGGCGGCTGATAGCCTTATACATTCCCTGCAGATCGATTTCAGCCAAGAAGCCCAGCTTACCGAAGTTGATGCCAAAGGCAGGCACGCCCAGCGGCGCCAGGTAACGTGCCATCTGCAGCAACGTGCCGTCACCACCCAGGCTGACAGCGGCGTCCAAAGTTTTCAGCGTCAGCATCCTGCCCTCATCATAGCCTGCACACTCATACTGCTGCGCCACCGCATCAGGCAACACCGGCTCCAAGCCCCAGTCACGGCACAGCTGCACAAATTCCGGCAACGCTATACACACGTTTTCTTTGCTTAAGTTGGGAAAGATTCCCAAGCGTTTTCTTTTCATGATCAAGCCTCTGCCTTTGCTGATTTTTTATCCAGGTCGCCATGGCTACGGCCCACGAGATCCGCCACCATTTGGCTGCTCACAGCGTCATCTGCGCCCAGCGTCAGGTGCAGCAGATATTCTATGTTGCCCTCAGGTCCCTTTATCGGCGAAAAATCGAGTCCGGCAATACCAAAGCCCTCGCCCTTGGCAAAGCTGATGACGTTGTTGATTACCGACTCATGCACTGCTGCGTCACGCACAACGCCCTTTTTTCCCACGTTTTCCTTGCCCGCCTCAAACTGCGGCTTGATAAGTGCCACTACAAAGCCTTCAGGCTTCAAAATTTTGTGCACCGCAGGCAAAATTTTATCCAAAGAGATGAACGCCACATCAATCGTAGCGGCATCCACCTGCTCCGGCAGGCTGTCTGCCTCCAGATAGCGCACGTTGGTGCGTTCCATATTCACCACGCGCTCATCATTACGCAGCTTCCATGCCAGCTGGCCATAGCCAACATCAATAGCGTACACCTTTGCCGCACCGTTTTGTAAAGCGCAGTCCGTAAAGCCACCGGTGGATGCGCCGATATCGGCAACCACCTTATTCTGTACGCTGATGGGAAATATCTGCAGCGCCTTTTCCAGCTTCAGGCCGCCACGGCTCACATAAGGCAGCTTGCTGCCCAAAAGACGTATGGTCACCTCTGCCGCCACAGGCGTACCCGGCTTATCTATTTTCTGCTCGTTTACCAGTACCTGGCCCGCCATTACTGCAGCCTGCGCCTTAGCACGGCTTTCAAACAGTCCGCGGTTGACCAAGAGTACGTCAAGTCGTTCCTTTTTCAATGCTCCTCATCCTTTACAAATGCTGCTATCTTCTGCACTAAGGCCGGCGTATCCAGCCCCAAGTCACGGAAAAGCAGCTTTTTGTCACCATGCAGCACAAATTCATCGCCAATGCCGAAGGTGCGCACTGCGCACGTATCCAGCATTTTGGCAGCGTTTAATGCTTCCAGCACGGCACTGCCTACGCCGCCTGCCAAAACGCCCTCCTCCAGGGTAACGATTTTTTTGTAGCTTTTGGCATGCTGTAAAAGCAGCTCCTCATCCAAGGGTTTAGCAAAGCGCATATTCACCACGCCGGCGCTGATGCCCTGTTGCGCCAGTGCGTCTGCTGCCGCCAGCGCTGACTGCACCATGCTGCCAATCGCCCACAGGCAGATATCTCTGCCCTCGCGCAGCTCCTCGGCCTTGCCTATAGGAAGCGTGTGCATAGGCTCGTCAATAGCGACACCCACGCCACTGCCACGTGGATAGCGGATAGCTACAGGCGCGTTGTAAAGCAGCGCCGTCCTCAGCATATGACGCAGCTCGTTTTCGTCCTTAGGCGCCATAATCGTCATATTGGGAATACTGCGCAGATAGGCGTAATCAAACACGCCATGATGCGTATAACCATCGTCACCTACAAGGCCTGCCCTGTCTAAGCACATAGTCACATGCAGGTTCTGCATACAGATATCGTGCAGCACGGAATCATAGGCACGCTGCATAAAGGTGGAATAAATAGCCGTCACAGGCTTCATCCCTGCCGCCGCCATGCCTGCTGCTGCCGTAACCGCGTGCTGTTCGGCAATGCCTACGTCAAAAAAGCGGTCCTTGTGCGACTGGGCAAAAATGTTCAACCCTGTGCCGTCAGGCATAGCTGCCGTTATGCCCACAATTTTTTCATCCTCGTCTGCCAGCGCGCTCAACGTATTGCCAAACACCTCGGTATAGGTGACGGGAGCACCCGGCTTAGTGATTTTTTTACCGGTTGCTATATCAAAGGGACCGGTGCCATGGAATTTGTTGGGACTTTCCTCGGCTGGCTTGTAACCCTTGCCTTTTTTTGTCAGCACGTGCACCATAACCGGCCCGTCTATTCTTTTGGCTGCCTGCAAAATCTCCAGCAGCCCTGGCAGATCGTGCCCGTCCACTGGTCCCAGGTAGGTAAAGCCCAGCTCCTCAAAAATCGAGGTAGGTACCATCAAATACTTCACGCTGCCTTTGAGGCGGCGGATGGCCTTGAGCACGTCAGTGCCGAACTCCATGTTTTTGAGCCAGCCCTCGATATCATTTTTTATCTTGTTATAGGTTTCACCCGTGCGCAGCTGGTAAAGATATTCGCTTATCGCACCCACGTTTTTAGAAATAGACATTTCGTTATCGTTAAGCACGACCACCATCTTTTTATGCAGCATCCCCGCGTTGTTCAGCGCCTCAAATGCCATACCGCCTGTCATCGACCCGTCGCCGATGATTGCGACAACGTTGTAGTCCTGTCCCTGCAGGTCGCGGGCGCAAGCCATGCCCAGGGCTGCCGAAATCGACGTACTGGAGTGACCGGTGCCAAAGGCATCATGCTCGCTTTCGCTGCGCTTAGGAAATCCCGAAAGGCCGCCATACTGACGCAGCGTCGGAAACTGCTCCCTGCGTCCTGTGATAATCTTGTGGATGTAGGACTGATGACCTACGTCAAACACCAGCTTGTCCTGCGGCGTGTCAAAAACCTTATGCAACGCCAGCGTCAGCTCCACCACGCCCAAATTGGGCGCAAGATGTCCTCCGGTATGCGATATAACCTCAATCAAAAACTGTCGCAATTCCCCTGCCAGCTGCTGCATTTGCCCCAGCGAAAGCTTTTTAACATCTGCCGGGGAATTTATTGTATCCAAAAGCTTTTTCTCTGCCATATATCTATCCTTATTTCTTTCTGTTAGTCATCAGACGGGTGATTTCGCGCAGGGGCTCAGCGTTCTCGCCAAACATTTCCAGACACTCGAGCGCTTCGTCCACAGTCTTGCCTGCCAGCTCATGTGCAGCCTCAAGGCCATACAAACTGACATAGGTGGACTTGTGGTTCTTTTCGTCGCTGCCCACAGGCTTGCCCAGCTCCTCCTCCGTGCCTTCAACATCCAGAATATCATCCGTAATCTGGAAGGCCAGTCCCAAAAGATCAGCAAACTTCGTAAGTGCCAAAAGCTGCTCATCGGTTGCACCTGCAAGGTGTGCGCCGCCGCGAATGGCAGCAATAAAGAGCGCGCCTGTCTTACCGGCGTGCAGCTTGCGCAGCTGCTCGGGCGTAATCTGCCTGCCTTCAAACTCCAGGTCCAGCCCCTGGCCGCCAACCATGCCAAAGTTACCGGCACACATAGCCATCTCGCGTACGGTTTCGATAAGCGCGGCAGGCTCAACGTTCTTTTGCTCCAACATAACCTCAAAGGCCAGCGTTAAAAGACCGTCACCGGCTAGCACCGCCATGGCCTCGCCAAACACCTTGTGATTGGTCAGACGGCCGCGACGGTAATCATCATCATCCATGCAGGGCAAATCGTCATGGATCAAGGAATATGTATGAATCATTTCCAGACCGCAGGCAACAGGCAGATAGTTGTAGCCCTTGCTGCCAAGTGCCTCGGCCGTTGCCATCAACAGAATAGGACGGATACGCTTGCCGCCTGCCATCAGGCTATATTCCATCGCGTCATCCACCTTGGAGATGCCCTTTTTTGCAATTCTGTTCTTCAAAAAGTTTTCTACTAATTTTTGCTGGTTAGCATAATAAGCCTTAAAATCCATTATTTTACCTCCAAATCCTGGAATGCTTCTAGTCTATAATCAGCGCCATCATCTGTGACAACGATTTTTTCTACCTCCTGCTTCACTGTTTCCAGCTTGCTGGTGCAAACCCGGCTCAGCTCCACGCCATATTTAAACACATCCAGGGCCTGCTCCAGCGGCAGCTCGCCACTTTCGAGCAGATGTACCTGCTCCTCCAACTCGGATAGTGCGTCTTCAAATTTAATGTTTTTGGGAATCTTCTTTACTGCCATTTTCTCGTCCCTCCACCTGCTGTACAACCGATCTTACCGTGCCGTCAGCTAATGTCGTAATCAGCTCATCGCCCCAACGCACCTGCTGCGTGCTTTGTAGCAGGGTGTAATCATCCTTTTGCGTAACCGTATAGCCACGTGCCAGCACGGCCAGCGGACTGAGACTGTCTAAGCGTGCCGCCGCCAGGGCAAAGGCATGCTGCTTTTGCTGCTGCATATCGGCCATCGCCTCCCGCAACCGCTGCATTGCTACATCCGTACGCTGCAGCTGCCTGGCAAAAATGCGCTCCGCATCGCGCAGCGCCCATGACGAGCTGGAAGCTGCCAAGCGATGCTCATACTGCGCCAGGCGTGTACGCATAAGGCTTTGCGAACGCTTCAGCAAATACTCCACGCGCCGCCTGTAGCCCTCCACGTCAGCAACTGCCAGCTCTGCCGCTTGCGATGGCGTTGCCGCACGCACGTCGGCCGCAGCATCGCACAGCGTATAGTCGGTTTCGTGTCCTACCGCGCTCACAACGGGTATTTTAGATGCCGCCACCGCACGCACCGTAAGCTCCTCGTTAAACGCCCACAAATCCTCTATCGAGCCGCCACCACGGCCGACAATTAAAACGTCTGCCAGCTTATGGCGGTTAAAAAATTCTACCGCAGCTGCAATTTCGGCGGCAGCACCTGTACCCTGCACCTTGACCGGGTACAGCAAAAGCTTGATGCCGCTGTTACGTCTGCGTGCGACCGTAATAATATCACGCACGGCTGCCCCTGCCTGCGAGGTGATAACGCCAACTGTATGCGGATTCACAGGCAGCTCCTGCTTACGCTCTGCGGCAAAGAGGCCTGCACGCTCCAGCTTCTGCTTCAGCTTATTGTAGGCCTGCATCAGATCGCCCAGACCCTGCTGCTTGAGTATATCGGTGTACAGCTGGTACACACCGTCGCGCTCGTACACAGCAATGCGCCCTATTGCCACCACCGTTTCGCCATTGACAGGCTCAAAGCGCAGCTCCTGCGCCTTACTGCGGAACATGACGCACTTGAGCAGTGCGCCTGCGTCCTTGAGCGTAAAGTAGCAATGACCCGTGGGATAGCGTTTAAAGTTGGACACCTCGCCGATAACCTGCACGTTGCGCAGCTCACTTTTGCTCTCCAAAATATTCTTTATGAAATTATTTATCTCGCCTACGGAATAAATATTTTCAGTTATCATCCTTATGTAATCTCCAGGCCAGTGCAGCACAGCCACTGGCATTATCACAGCTAAAGTGCGGATTTGGCACCCACAGGCGCACCTGCCGCTTAGCCAGCTTTGCCTGCACATGCTGACGGATATATTGGTTGGAACCCACGCCGCCAACTAAAATAACGTCGCGCACATTATAGGCAGCCGCACCATTACGCAGCATACGGGCAAAGGTTTCTCCCAATGCGTACTCCACGCCCAGTGCCAGGGCTGCTGCATCTGCCCCCGCCTCCAGCTTACGCATAGCGGCAGTTGCAGGTCCCGACAGGCTCACATCCAGCTTGCGCACAGATACAGGCAGCTCCACAGGCTGCGTTGCCGCCTGCGCCAAGTGCTCCAGTGCCGGCCCCGTAGGAAACGCCAGGCCCAGCGCCACACCGATGCGGTCCACAAACTGGCCTGCGTGCAGGTCAATGCTGCCTCCCACCTGCGTCAGAGCGTAGCGGTTGTTTTCCTTGCGCTCGCACAAAAGCAGATCGGTAGTGCCACCGCTGGCATGCAACAGCAAAAAGCGTTCTGAACCAGGTCCCTGCGCCGACCACAGACCTGCCTCCAGGTGGTTTTCCTGGTGGCTGATGATCTCCAGCGATGCGCCTGTAAGCGCCGCCAGGCTGCGCGCCACGCTAAGGCCTGCTAAAAATGCCGGCATATACGAATTTTCTAACGGACGCGGAAAGCCGCTCACGCCAATGGCCGCCAAATGGTAATCCCTGCCCTGCAGCACCTCTTCCACCAGACGCGGCAGGTTGCGCGTATGCTGAAACACCATCTCGGACTGCTGCAGGCCGCAGCGCCCCGGCTTCACGCTCAAAATCTGTCTGGCCTCGCCTAAAAGGCTGCCATCAGCGGCCAGCACGGCTACCGACGTAGTGTAGCAGCTGGTGTCTATCCCTAAATAAACACGCTGGCTCATTTCTTTGCCAGCTTACCCAAAACACCGTTAATAAAGCGCGGAGACTCATCCGTGCCGTAGGACTTGGCGATTTCAACCGCCTCGTTGATGGCTACGCCTGCAGGCAGCGCAGGCTGCTCGTGCAGCATTTCATACACTGCTACGCGCAAAATGTTCCTGTCTGTAGCAGGCATACGCTCCACGGACCAGTCTGTAGCAAATTCACTCATTTTGCTGTCAATTTCAGCCAAGTGATCCATCACACCGTTTACCAAAAGCAAAGCATAGCTCCTCACACGTCCGCGCGCAGTCTGCGCCCCCAGCTCCTTGTGTCTGTCCAAGGCCTTGTCAATTTCTTCCTCGGTATCAACAGCTTCAGGCGCAAGCAGCTCCTCGTGCTCGTCCATAGCTGCCTCTACTGCAGCCTCGGCCTCCTCGTGCTCATCTGCAGGTGCACCGGCCTCTGCCAGTGCCAGCTCAACCTCATGCTTAAAATCTATTTGGAATAATGCCTGTAAGGCCACCTCTCTTGCAAGTCTACGAATCATTTTTACACTCTCCTTATGTTTTATTGTAATTATTACTTTATATTATTTGATTTATAGTTTGTAGCATTTTACCCTTGCACCCTGCGATAGTAACAGAAGCACGCCGCTTATTTTAGTTAACGGTGCAACAGAGGGTAGCAGATGCGTAGCAGTGACGACGACTCATCGCAAGCGATATTAGCACGTCCAACAGTTTCTCGCTTCGCAAGCTCGCGACAAACCGGGACTTTGCGTCTCGTACTTTTAGTACGTCTAGGAGCCATTGCACAGTAGATGCTGCCCTATCTTGCGCCGCACCTACC
>CAVAHH010000010.1:0-17987 GCA_963588395.1 bacterium | reverse complement strand
GCAGGACTTTTTAGAGGGCAGCGCTGCTCAGACCGATGGCTCTTCAGTTGTGCTAACGGGCATCGCTACCTTGAACAACGCCCGCGTAGATATGAAGGTGGACAAAGCCGTCAACTGGTTTATCGATTATAATTATGAGCACTTTGATGCCGAAAGCGGCCGCATGATTGGCACGCTGCGTATCCCCTGCTACTTGGTGCATAATAATGATTATGTTGATTCACGTTCTATTTTAAAAAATACCTTGGAATATGTAGAGCAGGAGATTATGGCGCTTTTTGCCAAGCATCCCGTTATCCCCGGTCTGGAGCATGTGAACCCTGCCGAAATTGAAAAGCTGGTGTTCACCAGTGCCACCGAGCTGGAATTTTGGGTGAAGACGCCGCGTGAGGACGCACCGCTTGAGGCACTTTCTTCCTCACAGGTGATGCAGGAGCAGTATTGGCAGCGTACTCGCGGCAACGTGCGTACCGCTTTGGAGCAAACTATCCAGATGCTGGAGCTGTACGGGCTGGAGCCTGAGATGGGTCACAAGGAATGTGGTGGCGTTAAGGGTCAGATTGACGGCGCCGGCCACATGACCCACGTTATGGAGCAGCTGGAGGTGGACTGGAAGTTTAGTGATGGTGTGCAGACAGCAGATAATGAGCTTTTGGCGCGCATCATTGTTAAAGAGGTCTTCCGCATGAACGGCTTGGAGGTTTCCTTCCAGGCTAAGCCTATCCCCGGTGTTGCCGGCAGCGGCGAGCATACGCATGTAGGCATGGCTGCGAAGATGAAAAACGGTAAGATTATTAACCTGTTCTCGCCTAAGGATATGCATGCAGACTTCCTTTCGGCAATTGGTTATGGTGCCTTGATGGGTCTGCTCAAAAACTACGAGGTTACCAATCCCTTTATTTCCTGCACGATAGATTCCCTGAACCGCTTAAAGCCGGGCTTTGAAGCACCTGTGTGCATCGTCACCAGCCTGGGCCTGAGCCCCGAAAACCCTTCCCGTAACAGGACGATTCTGGCAGGCTTGATCCGCGATCTGGATAATTCTAAGGCTACGCGCATTGAAATGCGTTCACCCAATCCTTATACCAACACATATATCGCGCTGGCAGCCTTCTACCTGTCCTGCTTAGATGGCATTAAGGCCTGTGTGGAAGCAGGCAAGGATCTTAAGGCATTGGAAAAGGAGATTTCTAAGAAGGCCGGTGAGGAAGGCTTCTACCTGGATAAGGATCGCCAATACCGCACTGAGGATGATGTGTTTGAAGACTTTACTGCTGAAGAACGCAGCAGATTGTTTGGCGAGCCTCCTGCTACTGTGTGGGAGAACCTGTGCGCCTTCCAAAAGTACCCCGAAAAGCTGGCTGTACTCACCCAGGGCGATATTTTGAAAAAAGAGTACATCGATTCCTTTATGCAGGGTGCGCTCATCCGCTGGAAGACTGAGCTTTTGACCCGTCTGATCCCCGAAAACTATCAGGCCGTTATCGATATGAAGCGCCTGCACAGCCAGGACAGCTGCACCGACTGCGATTTGGCAATGTGGCGCAAAATCCAGCAGCTGCGCGCTAAGCTGGCAAAGGACTCCTTTGAGGAAAAGAGTATCTTTACTGCCATCCGTAAGGCTGTTGCCGATGGTGATTATGATACTGCCTCTAAGCTGAAGCTGCAGATGGGTGTGACTATGGAGCAGCTCAAGGCGTTGTACCACGATTATAAACAAAATATTATTGATTAATAATTTTACGGACCTGCAAAGCTGCGCAATGCAATTTTGCAGGTCTGCGTTTTTATGGATGTGATTATTATGGTATATATTCTAAAGCTGATAGCGGCGTTGTTTTTACCACCGGGGCTCTTTGTCATGCTGGCGGCAGTGCTGACCGTTTTGCTGTGGCGCAGGCATGCAGAATGGCTGCCGCGCGCTTTGTCACTGCTCTTGACACTGCTTTTGTATCTGGCCTGTACGCCCTTGGGTGCCAGGACGCTGGCCCTGCCGCTGGAGGCGCGTCATACGCAGCAGAATCCTGTGGCAGCGCAGGTAATCGTTGTTTTGGGCGGTGGTAGCGTGGGTGGTGTGTCAGATGGTGCCGAAAAAGGCAACGTAACGGCTGTGGGAGCGGCACGGCTACTTACTGCGGCACGTCTGGCCAGGCAGTACGACATGCCTGTGCTTATAAGCGGTGGGCAGGTGTTTGCCGATGGTGCCAGCGAAGCACGTATTGGTAGACGCATTTTGCTGCAGCTGGGGCTGGCAGACGATAGGGTTATCGTGGAGGATAAGGCACGCACAACGCAGGAAAACGCTGCCTATACGGCACAGCTCTGTCGCCAGCGGGGGTATAAAAGTGTACTTTTGCTGACGAGCGCGCTGCATATGTCACGCAGCCTGCAGCATTTTGAGCGTTACCTGGCACCACAGGGGGTGGAGATTCTGACCTATCCCTGTGATTATACGCTTAATCCTGATAGTGCTTTTAACGTACGTCAGCTGCTGCCACAGCCAGCGGCCCTAGATATAACCTGTATGGCGCTACATGAATATGTGGGGATGGCAGGAGCATGGCTACAATGGTAAATGTTGCCGGGAAATTTGCATATTCTCCGGCTTTTTTGTATAATAAATGACAGAAATAAATGAATATCAGTTTGGCTGAAGTCGGTTAGGATTTTTTTCCTACCTGTCAGCCGTTAAATTGAGATAGAAATTCGTATTTTGTTGTTTTAAGGAGAAGCTAAACTATGCAGATAATAAAAAATTTCGCAGGTGCTTTGACCATTGCGTTGCTGCTGGCGGCAAACGGTGCTTTGGCAGCGGGGCAGCAGGCCTATTATACAGGTGAAAAAATTAAAGGCTACGACAAGGGCAGCTTTGTGGTTTTGCGCGAGGATGATATTAACTTCCGCGACAGTGCCGAAACAGGCAAGGTGCTGAAGGTATTGCCGCACCATTCGTTGCTACGTGTGCTGCGGCAGAATGGCAAATGGCTACAGGCTAATTCTGATGGTGTCAATGGCTACATTTATGCTGCCTACACTGGTTCCGGCGTTAAGGATGAGCTGACACAGGAGGATTTCGCACTGGGGTACGCCGTGCTTGGGACACGCTTTGACAGGCAGCAGGCAGATGCACACTTGGGTAGACTGCAAAAAGAAGCAGTGGATAAAAAGCGTAAATGTACTGACTACGCTTATGCAGGTGCTGTTATCAGCGTCGCCAAAAAGAAACAGTTGGTTCAGGCCATCAGGGTGACGGACAGCAAGTATATTACTATGCGCGGGGTAAGCGTGGGTGACAGTGCGGGTCGTGCCGTAGGACAATACGGTCTGCCGGACGCAGTGGTATATGACGCACAAACAACAACCTACGAATATTTGTGGCAGGATACTGTGGGCAGGGAGTTGCGCTTTGCTTTGGAAATTGGCACAGACAGTAGGGTGCAGGCCATTGTGCTTGAGGCACTGCCGAAAAAATAACAATGAGGCATAGTTGATGTTTTACTTGACAAATGCACATGCTTACTGTATCATGATAGATGTTTTGGGGGCGTAGCTCAGCTGGGAGAGCACCTGCCTTGCAAGCAGGGGGTCAGGAGTTCGATTCTCCTCGTCTCCACCAAGACGCTAACGCGGTCTGACTAGTAGTAGTTAGACCGCTTTTTTTGTCCTAGAAGCCTTACCTGCCGCTTTTTTGAGGAAAGGTTTTGCCTGCAGAGATTCAAGCCTGCAAAGGAAAAATAATTGTAAAATCTTGCAAAAGCGCTTGAATATGCTCTCTAAATGTGATATAGTATACACTATATTAAGAAAGTACCCTGATAAAAAGTATAGTATTTTTAAAGGAGCAAATATTATGGAGAAAGAAAAAGCATTTCTGCTGTGGTTTGACCAGTTAGAAAGAAAGGATGTGGCTATTGCCGGCGGTAAATCGTCCTCCTTGGGCGAGCTGACAAGCCATGTTGACGTACCTGTTCCGTATGGCTTTGCAACTACTGCCTGCGCCTACAAGTATTTCTTTGAGCAGACCGGTCTCTACCAAAAGGTTAAGGATTTGATTGCCGGCCTGGATGTAGACAACAGCGCCCAGCTGCGCGAGGTTTGCGCTAAGGTGCGTCAGGCAATTATGGACGAGGAAATGCCGCTGGATTTGCAGCAGCAGATTGCTGAGGCCTACGAAGAGCTGGGTAAAAAAGTGGGCGAGGCTGATCCGTTTGTGGCTGTACGTAGCAGTGCTACTGCCGAGGATTTGCCGGATGCCAGCTTTGCCGGACAGCAGGACACTTATCTGAACGTTAAGGGTGCAGCTACTATTGTTGCTAAGGTTAAGGAGTGCTATGCTTCCTGCTTTACCGACCGTGCTGTTTACTACCGCGAAAAGCAAGGCTTTGATCACTTGGATGTCGCACTGAGCGCAGCAGTACAGATGATGGTATTCTCTAAGGCAGCAGGTGTTATGTTCACTGTAAACGTTGCTACCGGCGATGACAAAAACATCCTTATCGAGGGTGCCTGGGGTCTGGGTGAGTACGTTGTACAAGGCACCGTAACTCCGGATAACTATACTGTAAATAAAGCTAGCGGCGCTATTGTCGAGAAGAACGTCAATACGCAGGACATCAAGCTTATCCGCAAGGCTGATGGTGACTGTGAAGAGGTTATGGTTCCGCTCGACGAGCAAAACGAGCAGAAGCTGACTGACGCGCAAATTAAACAGCTTGCTGAATGTGCCAAGAAAATTGAAGCACATTACGGTTGCTATATGGACATGGAATGGGGCGTTGATGAACGCGACAACAAGGTTTACATCCTGCAAGCCCGTCCTGAGACCGTATGGAGCCGTCGCAATAAAGAAGACGGTGCACCGGAAGAGGCGAAAAAAGTGACTACAGATCGTAAGGTTATAGTTAAAGGCTTGCCTGCCAGCCCTGGTAACGTCGCAGGTCGCGTACATGTAATTTTGGATCCGTCCCATATTGACGAATTTAAGGAAGGCGAAATCCTGGTAACCGAAATGACAGCTCCTGACTGGGTTCCTGCCATGAAGAAGGCCAAGGCTATTGTAACTGATAGCGGCGGTATGACCTGTCATGCCTCCATCGTCAGCCGTGAGCTGGGCATTCCCTGCATCGACGGCACCAAGAGTCGCGGTGAGGCTGCTACCACTACTATTGCTGACGGTATTGATGTGACTGTTGATGCTACGCATGGCGTTGTTTATGAAGGTATCATTGAAGAAGAAAAACCGGCACAGCAGGTGCAGCAGGTTGTTGCCGCTGCTGCAGAATATTTCCCTCCGACCGGTACCAAGATTTATATGAACCTGGGTGACCCCGAGCTGGCCGAAAAATATTCCAGCCTCCCCTGCGACGGCATCGGCCTGATGCGTGAGGAGTTTATCTGGACTACCTATATTCACGAGCATCCGCTGTATCTGATTAAGATCGGTCAGCCTGAAAAGGTTGTAGACCAGTTGGCTGAGGGTATTCGCCAAGTTTGTCAGGCTATGGCTCCAAGACCTGTTACTCTGCGCTTCTCGGATTTCAAATCCAGCGAATATCGTGATCTGAAGGGCGGCGACGAATTTGAGCCGTACGAACCTTCTGCTCTCCTGGGCTGGCGTGGTGCTTCCCGTTACTACGATCCCAAGTATATCGAAGCCTTTAAGCTGGAATGCATGGCAGTGCGCAAGGTGCGTGAGGAGTTCGGTCTCAAGAACCTCAATGTTATGATTCCTTTCTGCCGCAATGTAGAGGAATGTGAAAAGGTTGTCAAGATTATGGCTGACTGCGGTCTGCAGCGTGGCAAGGACTTCAAGGTTTGGCTGATGGCCGAAATCCCGTCTAATATTATCCTAGCTGACCAGTTTAATAAGTTTGTCGATGGTTATTCTATCGGCTCTAATGACCTGACCATGCTGGTTCTGGGCTGCGACCGTGATAATGACACTGTTTCGCACATCTATGACGAGCGCAATCTGGCTGTACGCCGCGCTATCCGCCACCTCATCGAGGTTGCGCATAAGGACGGCAAGACTGTTTCCATCTGCGGTCAGGCTCCAAGCGTATATCCTGAGTTCTGCGAGTTCCTGATCAAGAGTGGTATTGACAGCATGTCTGTTAACCCGGATACTGTTAAATTCACCAAAAAGCTGGCTGCCCACATCGAGCAACGCATTATGCTGGACGCTCTGACCGGCAAGGGACGTCAGGAGACTGAAGATCTGGTTTGGTAAGTTAAGTACTTCAGGCCTTAGCGCTGAGTGCTTTAGCTCCGATAAAGGCGATACAATAAAATAAGTAGTAAAGAGTTTTTAGACTCCTGTATTGTAGTAATTTGCAATGCAGGAGTCTTTTTATAATTTGGGAGGTGTGGCCTTGGACGTTATTTTTTTGCTGCTGCTTGCCATCCATTGTTACAGTGATATCAAATATATGCTGCTTTATGATAAGGTGACGCTGTTTTTGGCAGCAGTAGGCCTATGGCGGGCATGGTATTTGGGCAGCTTGCTGGAGGCCGTAAGTGGTGCGGCGGTGCTTTTAGCTATTATGCTGCTGCTGTATTTAGCCAGCCGTGGCGGTATGGGCGAGGGAGATGTGAAGCTGGCACCGGCGCTGGGGCTGTGGCTAGGCGTGCAGCCGGGGCTGGTCTGCCTGCTTCTGGCCTTCGTGGGCGGTGGCGCCGTTGGCGGCATGCTGCTTGCTTGCGGACGCGCCAGCCGCAGGCAGGTGCTGCCGTTTGGGCCGTTTTTATGTCTGGCGGCGGTGGTGGCACATTTTTGGGGCAGGGAGCTTCTTGTCTGGTATTGGGGACTTTTTTGATTATATGCAGGTTCGTATTTCGGGAGAGTGATGAAAATGAATTTTTTTACTAAGGAGTATAAGCTTAAAGATCTTGCGCAACCTATATTGACGCAGTGTAGGCACAGGCTACGCTTTAGACAGCCGTTATTAGTACTATCATTGCCTGCTGCAAGCGTGAGCTATTGGCAGCAGGGGCAGCTGCTGTGGCAGGAACAGCTGACGCAGGAGACGGGAAAAGTGCAGGACCTGCAGGAGGAGCTGAGGGAACTGCTTTTAGCACGCGAGGTGGAGGAAGGCGTTGCCACATTATTGCTACCACAGACAAGTGCTTTACATAGCGAGCAGCTGACGCTGCCGAGTCTGCCGGCAAAGGAGATGCTGCAGGCAGTAGCCTGGGAGGTGCAGCAGTGTGTGCCGTGGGAGCCCGGCAGCTATAGCTATGGTTATAGCGTGATGGATAGTGTGACAGTGGAAGACCAGCAATACCAGGTACTGCTGACAGCGTTGCCTGATGCTGAGCGATGTACGTTAGAGAAACTGTGTGCTAAATTATTGCTACGCTTGGAATACATTTCGTTGGATACGCAGATTACTGCAGAAAATTTGGCGCAGGCGTGGTATGAGGGCAAAAACCTGCCACATGTCTACAGACAGAAAAAAGAGCAGCTTTTACGTTTGCCGCGGCAGCTGACCAAGCGGTGGCTGCCACAGCTGGCGTGCGGTGTGCTGGTGCTTGCCATTTTGGCCTATGCAGGGTCCTGGGGCGGACGTTACATGGCGCAGCACCAGCTACAAAGCGTACACAAGCAGTTAGCGCAGTATGTTCCTTGGCAGGAGCGGCAGCGTGAAAGCAGGAAAATAGAAAAACAAATTCGGGACTTGCAGGGTTTGCTGCAGGGAGCAAAGGCACCTGCAGCGCAGGTAAGCAGTGAGCTGGAGGCTTTAAGCCGCCTGATGCTGCCGGGCGCCTGGCTTACGGCACTGGAATATGCCGGAGTGCAGAAGCCGCTGCTATTGCAGGGACAGGCAGTTGATTCCGTGGCAGTGCAAGCATTAGCAGATAACCTGCGGCAGGCTGGTAACTATAGCAGGGTGGAGCTGTTGGAAACGCAGCAGCAGGGCGGGCTGGTTGCCTACAGATTACAGCTGCTGCCGCAGGAGGGTCATAGTGATGAAAAAAAAACTCAATGAAAAAACAACCTTGCTCTTTAGCATTCTTATCATCATGCTGGCTGTTTGGCTTGGCAGTGCGGCGTACAGCGTATGGCAGGAGCGGCAGCAGCTTTGCACTAATTTGCAGCAGGCGCAGACGCTGCTGACGAAAAGGCAGCAGTTTGCTAGCGAGCATGCCGATTATGACAGTTACAAAAGGCAGCAGTCGGCAAGGCTGACGCAGCTACAGGCGCAGGCAGGGGAGCAACTGCAGTTGAACAATGTTATGCAGCGCATGCAAAAGCAGGCACGGACGCAGCAGGTGGAAATAATCGCCTTACATGCGGGGCAGGGGCAGCGTAGGCAGGGAGAGCAATTGACGCTGCAGCAGCTAAAAATCGTCGCTACGGGTGACTTCTTTGCATTGCTGCGCTGGCTGCGTCAGGCAGAGCACGCAGGCTGTCGTGTTAAGCAGTTGCGCTTGATTCAGGGACCGCAGAATAAAGCAAATTTGACAATGGAGTTAAATGCGGAATTATATATAACAAACTAGCTCATAAGATTAGCCTAGACTAATTTTAACTTGACAAATCAACGCTTTTGTTAGATAATGTCAAAGTAAAAGTTAGACTAGGCTAATTTGCTTTTAAATATAGTCAAAGCTAATTGCGTGAAGGGGGCTGCTCATGAAAAAATATATATTACTCGTTTTTGTTGTGATTATAGCGCTTGCCGGTTATTTTTTACTGGCACGTGGTCAACATAAACTTGCAGATAATGCTGCAATAACTGTAACTGATAGCACAGGTGCGAAGGTGCACATTCCGGCCGAGCCAAAGAGGATAGTGTTCCTGAACGCGTCCAACCTGGAAATCTTTGCCAGCATCGGTGGCAAGGCCGTAGGACGTCCGACGAGCAATTCTTATCCTGATGATATTAAGGCCAGCCTGCAGGATATCCCCGAGGTGGGGCAGATCCACGCGCCCAACCTGGAAAAGATTATGGGCCTTAAGCCTGACCTGGTTGTCGGCACTAACGTGCCTTTCCATGTAATGCTGCGTAAGCCGCTGGAGATGGCAGGCGTACCGCTTTACCTGAATATGATTAATTCCTACGAGGACGTGCTCAAAAGCATTGATGATTTCGGTCGCTTTGCCGGTAAGGAAAAGGAAGCGGCTGCCAAGCGCGCCCAGATAGAAAAGGAATATGCCGAACTGATAAAGGACGTGCATCCAGGCAAGGGACCCAAGGTGCTTATTATTTTTGGTGCGCCTGACAGCTTCAATATGTCTACTAAGATGAGCTTTAGCGGCGATTTGGTAAAGCGCCTGGGCGGTGTTAATATCGCCGATAAGGCCGAAAACGTTAAGGACAGCAGCTTTATCCCGCTGTCTATGGAGTTTGTCGCCAAGGAAAATCCTGACGTGGTAATGCTGATCACCATGGGCGGCAGTACGGAAATTTTAGAAAAGCTGCGCGCAAATATGCGTGATAATGTCATCTGGCATGGTGTGAACGCTGTAAAGAGCAACCGTGTTTACCAGCTGCCGCCAAGCCTGTTTACAGTTAACCCAGGTACCCACACTATTGAGGCAATGAAGATTTTGAAGGAAGATATGTATGGAGATGCTAAGTAATGAGTAATGATGCCAAAACAAAGGAACGACTGAGAATAGCGGTATTTTTCGGCCTGTGCATCCTGCTCGTTATCGGTGTACTTGTGAGCATCAGCAGCGGCACGATCAGCCTGACGGTGGAAGAAACCTGGGCTGCGCTGATGGGAGAGGCTGATGCAGATACTAACCGTATTGTGAATTTGATCCGTCTGCCGCGCACTATCGTGACGGTGCTGGTTGGTGCTAATCTGGCGCTGGCAGGCTGCAACCTGCAGGGTGTGCTGCATAATCCGCTGGCAGACCCTGGCATTATTGGCGTCAGTGCCGGTGCAGGACTGTTTGCTATGATAGTTATGCTGCTCTTTCCGGAGCAGTCGGCCATGGTGCCTGTGGCTGCTTTTGCCGGTGCGGTGCTTTCTACGGGCATCGTCTTCTTCCTGGCGTGGGAAAAAGGCATTAATCCTTTGCGAATGATTTTGGCAGGTGTAGCCATTGCCACCTTCTTCGGCGGCGGTATGGCAGCTCTTAACGTCTTTTACAGTGACCGTATCCAAGGCACGGTAATGTGGATGGCAGGCGGCTTTCAGGGTCGCAGCTGGGGACATGTGGAGATGCTTTTGCCCTACAGCGCTATTGGTATCATAGGCACGATTTTGTGCGCCCGCTCACTAAATGCGTTGCAGCTGGGGGACGAGCTGGCAAAGAGTCTTGGTGTACGCGTTATGCGTATGCGTACTATTTTGATTTTCATGTCGGCGCTTTTGGCAGCTGTTTCTGTTAGCGTTGCCGGTATGCTGGGCTTTGTCGGCCTTATCGTACCGCACATCATGCGCCTTTTGATTGGCAGTGACCACGAATATCTGCTGCCTTGCGCTGCGATTGCCGGTGGCGCGGTCGTCACTCTGGCAGACACGGCGGCCAGAACGCTGTTCAGTCCGCTGGAAATTCCCGTCGGTATTTTTATGTCATTTATCGGCGGACCGTTCTTCCTTTACCTTTTGAAAAGGAGGATGCGCTAAGCTATGAATAACCCAACATTACATACAGATAAAATTACGCTCAAATATGGTGAGCATACCATTATCAAGGATTTGACGCTTGATATATCCAAGCCTGAGATTGTGACTATCATCGGCCCCAATGGCAGCGGTAAAAGTACATTGTTGAAGGCACTGTGCCGTCTGCTGGAGCCTGCTGCCGGTACAGTGTACTTGGACAGCAAAAATATTAACAAAATGTCTACCGAGGAGGTAGCACGCACGATGGCGGTAATGGCGCAAAGCGCCAATGCCCCTGCGGGCACTACGGTAGAAGAACTTGTGAGCTATGGCCGTATGCCCTACCGCAAATTTTTTGACGGCCTTGGTAAGGAAGACAGAATAGCTATTGATGAGGCTATTGCTTTTACAGAGCTGGGGCCGTTGCGTACTCGCCTGGTGCACACCCTAAGTGGTGGCGAACGTCAACGCGCCTGGCTGGCAATGGCGCTGGCACAGCAGCCACAGGTACTGCTTTTGGATGAACCTACAACGTACCTGGATGTGCATCATCAGCTGGAGCTGATGGAGCTGGTTGTGCGCCTGCATAATGAAATGGGATTGACGGTTATCATGGTGCTGCATGATTTGAATCATGCGGCACGCTATAGCGAGCGTTTGATCGCACTCAAAAAAGGCACGATTATGGCTGACGGACCCACGCATGAAGTTTTTGTGGAGCCGATTATTGAAAGCCTGTATGATGTGAAGGCTGTGATTATGCACGTTGAGGCTAATGGGACCGTATATCCTGTGTGCTTCCCCTACAGCGTGGATGAGCACGAGTAGGGACCTGTTGGGACTAAATTCCCCCAACCTCGCATACGTTCGGCAGCCCCCTCGAAGAGGGGGCCATAACTAGAGCTTTACGCATTACTTATGAGGGAGCTAATATTTAATCCGATATTTCCACCCTATGGTTAGCATACACTGACTATAGGGTGTGGAAATATACCAAATATATACTTACTAAGAGAAGAGGTAGATTGATGAAACGTTTAAACAAAAAACGTGTAGCTCTGCTTACTGCCTGTGTTGTCAGTGCGGTTGCCAATATGGCCTTTGCAGCAGAGCAAGGTGAAATGGATGCATATGAGGGTGTAGATTATGTTGTAACTGCGACCAAAACTCCGTTGGAAAAGAAAGAGGTTCCGCAGAGCGTAGAGGTAATCACCAAAGAGCAAATCCAAAATACCGGCGCGATCAGCGTGCGTGACGTGTTAAAAACCGCTACAAATTTGGTGATTTTTGATGGCGGTGGCGGCCATGGCGATAAAATGAGTATGCGCGGCGGTAATAGCAACGATATTCTGTTGCTTGTTAATGGTAGACGTATTGCTGGTGAGAATATGTACACCAATGCTTCTGGTAATGATCGCATCTTAGACCGTCTGAACCTGAGCAATGTGGAGCGCGTGGAGATTGTACGCGGTACCGCAGGTGCGCTTTATGGCAGCGATGCGCAATCTGGCGTAATCAACATCATCACCAGTAAGCCGGATAAGCAGTCCTTTACTGTGGGTGTGGCAACCGGCAACCGTGAGACTACCAATTATTACCATTGGAATAGCGGTAAGGACGGTAAAGTTAATGCTGTTGTAGACGCAAGCTTTGGCAGGATGCGCGATTTTAGCAGCCAGGCCGAAGGTTTCACCCGCGGACCTAAGCAATACTATAGCTTAGATTTGGATTATGACGCCGATGCTAACAACAAGGTAAATTTCTTCGTTGACTATGGCAAGCAGAAATTCAACTATGATGTTTCAATGAGCATGCGTGGTCAGACTTACAGCTATATCAGCTACCGTGACCAGGAGCGAAAATCTGCTGCTGTAACCTACAATGGCAAGAATGCCAATAGCGATTACAGCGTGTCTGTTTCCTACAGCTCTTTAGAAACAACTGCATGGAAGTCAACAAATACGACTTTAGATAATCGTGAATATAAGATGTGGACTATTGATGCCCGTGACAGTATCAACACAGCCGCCAACAACAAGATAACTTTTGGTGGTGAATACAAGGTAAACCAAGGTGCTGCCTATATCCAGACCGGTGATGACAGAACAAACCAGTATGCGTTGTATCTGCAGGATGAATGGCGCTTGGGTGACAAGCTGCTTTTGATTCCGTCCGTTCGTTACAACCACCATGACACATTTGGCAGCCATACATCTCCTAACATTGGCGCAACCTACTTTGTAAGTGATAATTCCCGCTTTAAGGCTAATTATGGCTCTGCCTACCGCGCTCCGTCTGTTGATGAGCTGTATGGTGTAATGGGAAGTCACAACAGTTTCTTTCTGTACGGCAATCCTGATCTAAAGCCGGAAAAAACCCGTGGCTATGAATTATCCTACGAGCACGAATTCGGTAAGGATACTAGTGCTAAGCTGACTTACTTCAAGAGCAAGAAGGAGGACGCTATTAACTTTGAAACCATTCCAGGAACCCAAAATTACCAATATATCAATATTGATAATACTACCTCTGAGGGTGTTGAGCTTGAACTCAAGCATAATCTGGGCAACGGCTTTACGCTGGCTGGCTCCTATGACTGGCTGGATGCCAAGAACGACAGCACCGGCAAGCCTTTGAGCTACACCGCCCGTAACACCTATACTGCCAAGCTGGCCTGGGATGATCCGGCAAACAATGGTTGGGGTGTGAATATCTGGAACAGATGGTATTCTGATTTCACGGACGATGGTTCTAGCTTTGTTAGCGGCAATACCTTCAATATTTCTGTTAACAAACGTTGGGGTGAAAAGTACCGTGTATTTGCTGCACTAGATAATGCCTTTGATAAGAAAATCAGTGATTTGAGTTTCTATGGCCGTTTGTGGCGCGTTGGCGCGGAAATGACCTTCTAAATTTAGTTTATTGCCTGTGCCTGCGGCGGTGCGGGGTGCGCTGCCGCAGGTGCTGGTTTAATAAAAGTGTAAAGAATTATATGAGGTGGATTTATGAAGAATGTAAGTAAAAAGCGTTTGGCACTGCTTACTGCTTTGGTTGTAAGCTCTGTTGCTAACATGGGCTTTGCCGCAGAAGCAGATGAAATGGATGCGTACGAGGGTGCAGACTTCGTTGTAACTGCTACGCGTACCGCGCTGGAAAAGAAGGAAGTACCAGTAGCTGTTGAAGTTATTACCGAGCAAAAAATTAAAGACCTGGGCGCCTATAGCGTGCAGGACGCTTTGCGCCTAGCTTCTAACGTAGACGTACAGGATAACGGCATGACCGGTAACCAGGTACAGCTGCGTGGTAACAGCACCATGCATACCCTGATTTTGATTGACGGCAAGCGTATGGCAGCCGAAAATACCCAAAGCTCCCAAAACGCTTACGAATTAAAACGTATCAATATCGCTGATGTTGAACGTATCGAAGTAATCCGTGGCAACGGCAGTGCTTTATATGGCTCTGATGCCTTGGGCGGTGTTATTAATATCATCACTAAAAAGGCTACCAACCCCAGCTTTACAGTTGCTATGCACACCGGTACTAAGGATGAGGCCACCAGCTTCAACTATTCCTCCGGCAAGCAGGGAAAGCTGAGTGTAAAATTGGGCGGCGGCATTGAAAAAATCCGCAAGATTGACAGCGGTGTCTACAAGAGCTATTCCACAAACTCCAGCACTGGTACAGTAACCTCTACCGATGCAAGCTCCACCAACATGTATGGTACACGCAGATTCTTGAATGCCGGCTTAAATTACGCTTTTGATGATAATCATGATTTAGATTTCAATATGAACTTCATGCGTGAGCAGTTAAAGAGCTTCTCTTGGAGCAGCATGGGTTCTGACTATACTAATAAAGGCAGCATGGCAACATTTTTGGCTGCAACAGTAACCTCTTCTAGGGTAAAAGCTGCTTTACAACAAAAGGGCTTGACGGAAGAAATGCCGCAATATAAGGCAGCATATGATGCCATGTATGCTCAAATGTATCCTATTATGCTCCAAGCTATGCAGGCTAAATATGGCGATATGGCTATGCCAGAAAAGTACCCGATGATTTCTTCTCACTTCTATGATAATAACCGTTCTGATTTCAGCCTGGGCTTTAACGGCAAGGATGGCAAGCATGATTACAGCATCAGAACCTATTATAGCCAATTGAGAAAGGACAATACCTCCTGGTATACAAATTTAAATAAAAATACTACCAAGTTTGTTGACTTTGACAAAAACAATTACAAGCAGTTTGTAGTTGAAGGTAAGGATACCTATAAGATGGATGATCACAACACCTTGACCTGGGGTGCTGAGTATAAAAAAGATACTATGGAAGGTACTCATTTGCAGGGACGTGGTTCTAATGTAACCAACGCTTATGTAAACGGCAACAGCAAGCTGTCTTCTGAGGTTTCTTCCGAAACTGCGGCCTTGTATTTACAGGACGAGCTTAGAATTGGCGACAAGCTGCTGTTGATTCCGGCAGTCCGCATTGACCACCACGATTCCTTTGGCACTCATACATCCCCGAAGATTGGCGCCACCTACAATATGAGCGACAATGCCCGTTTAAAGGCAAGCTGGGGCAAGGGCTACCGTGCACCGACTCTGTATGAATTGTATGCACAGATGGAAAAGATTGGCATGGCTCCTATGCCGGTTAACGTAATTGGTAACCCCGATCTGCAGCCAGAGGAAAGTACCAATTTTGATATCAGCCTGGAAGCAGAAAAGGGCAAGGTTGCTTCTAAGATTAGCTACTTCCATAACAAGATCAGCAACATGATCGCCGGCGGTGATTATGATCCTGATAAGCTGGCTCAGAATATTATTTGGTCGCAGTATGTAAACTATGGTAAGGTTAAGATCGAGGGCGTAGAAACCGAAATTGACTACAACTTTGACGAACACTGGAGCCTCCGTGGTGTATATAACTATCTGGATGCAAGAAACCTGGAAACAGGCAACAGACTGACCTATAGAGCCCGTCATAACGGTGTGGTACAGCTGACCTGGACAGATGCCAAGGAAAACCCGCTGACCGTAAACCTGTACAACAGATATTACTTTGATTATCATCAAAACAACACCGATGGCTATCAGAAGGACTATTCCTTCAGCACCACCGGTCTGGTTGTAAGCAAGCAATTCAACAAGAATTACCGAGTATACGCCGGCGTAGATAATATCTTCAATAAGTCCTTCCTGTATGATACCTATCATACCTACAGCATCGACGGCCGCATGTGGCGCGTTGGCGCAGAAATGACCTTCTAATTTCTGCCTGACTAATTTTTGAGTTTTGATTCCATAATAATAATCGCATACCGCCCTCATCGAGCACTTGGAGAGCGGTATGCACCTTCTTTAAAAACAGACAGCTAATGGTAAATGTGAGGAAAATATGCAAGCAATAACAGATTTAATTATGTACTTTCACAAGGGCGGCCTTGTTATGTGGCCATTGCTTTTGTGCTCTATTACAGTGATAGCAATCGCCATTGAGCGGTTTATATATTACCGTAGTGTGGATAGTGGTAGTGCCTTTGCCGCTAAGTACTGCGCCATGGTGCGTACCGATGGCATTGGGGCTGCAACAGAGCTGGCAGGAGCTGTAGCCGGCAGCTGTGCGCTGATGCTGGCAGATGCCGGCAAGATGAACGGCGGTCGTGAGCAGAAGGCTGCTTATCTGGAAAGCCAGGCAGGTATTTTTATCGCCACACTCAAGAACAAGCTGGATTATTTGAGTATTATCGTCACCATGTCTCCGCTTTTGGGTCTTTTAGGTACTATTGTGGGTATGATCGGTGCCTTCAGCATCTTCAATTTGCAGGCCGGTGCACCTATTGCCATCACCGGCGGCATTGGTGAGGCGTTGATTGCTACTGCTACCGGTCTGTGCGTGGCAATTTTGTCGTTGTGCGCACATTCTTATTTCGCACACCGCATGGATAATATGATTACCGATATGGAGCAGTGCTTTAGCGCGCTGTTGGAAGCAGAAACAAGGAGATCTTAATTATGAAGCTACGAGATGTGCGCAACCGCAAAACACCGGAGCTGATTATTATCCCGATGATTGATATCATGTTCTTCCTTTTGGTCTTTTTTATGCTGAGCACGATGTATATGATTGACCTGAAGACGATTCCCGTAAAGCTGCCGCAGGCAGCGCATGCTGCTACGGATACTACCACCACCTTTGCTGTCACGATGAAGGCAGATGGCAGTATTTACCTGGGCGACGCACAGACAGATGTGCAGGCTTTGGTGACGCAGGCGGCAATTGAGCAGAAGAACAATAAGAGCTTTGCTGTAGTTATCCGTGCCGAAAAGGATTTGGAATATGGCAAAGTTATCGCATTGGTGGACAAGCTGAAGGGCGCAGGGGTAACCCGCTTTGGTCTGGCCACGGATGGCGGTAAGTAAGATGAATTATGTTGATAAGCTGCAGGCTAAGGCCAGACAGCGCTTTGGCTTTTGCGGTTCGCTCATAATACATTTTTTGCTGTTTATCGTGCTGGCGTTTTCGGGAGTATTTGCTCTGCAGGCTCCTGTTAACGGTGATACTGACGTTGTCTACATCGATGCCGGCGGTGGTGGCGGTGGCGGCGGTGACGAAGCTGCTGATGACACCGACCAGACCACGGAGCAGGTGGAGGATGTCGTTGAGGAAGAAAAAATTGTGTTACCTGATGGTAAGGTGGAAACTAAGCAGGTTGTGCATCATGTGAAAAAGCATATGCCTGCAGGAGCTAAAAAGGGCAGCGGCAGTGGTAGTGGTGCAGGCAGTGGCAGCGGCAGCGGTGGCGGCCATGGCGCCGGACACGGCACCGGCGTAGGTGATGGCAGTGGTAGCGGTATTGCCACCGCACCTAAGGTTCCGCCGCACGTGGTTTCTACGTCTGCACCGTACTATCCGCCTGCGCTGCGTGATGCAGGTATCACGGGTCGTGCGGTTGTGCGTGGCGTTATCGGCGTGGATGGCCGTGTGGAAAGCGCGCAGGTGGTGCGCTCTACAGGCAATAGCACGCTTGATAACAGTGCGCTGAACGCTTTTTACAAATGGCGTTTCACTCCTGCACGCAATGACGCTAACCAAAAGGTGCGCTGCTATTTTACTCAAGGCTTTCCCTTTGTCATTCAATACAAATAGAATAGGATAAAATATGCTCAAAACATTTATGAAATATTACCGCCCTTACAAGCATATATTGCTGCTGCTGGTAGCAGGCTCTCTGCTTAGAGCCTTGCTTGAGCTTTTCTTTCCCTATGTGGTAAAGCTGATGCTCGAACAGCAGCTGCCACTAGTAGACCTGCCGCTTTTGCTGAAGTGGTCAGCAGGTCTTTTAGCTATGTATTTGGGCAATTTCGCCATTCACTTTGGCATTCAATACTATGGTCAGGTGATGAGTGCTTCTATGG
>CAVAHH010000009.1:0-18340 GCA_963588395.1 bacterium | reverse complement strand
ACAGGTATGGGGAAACCTCATCGCTGCAGCATCCCGCAGACGACCTAGTCACAGCTACCGATATTCTCGGAAGGGTTGATAACCCCTTATGCACCGAGTTATACAATATATTTGCTAAAGCAGTTTTCAAGGAACATCTCAGCATCTCTAGCTGATGGTTTAATTATAGCAGGCACAAGTGATAGCTTCATGGAAAAAAAGGTGCGCACATTAGGAATCAGTAACTTTTTCCTAATGTGCGCAGCCTTATAGCTTAATAAATTCTACCCTTGGCTCCTGCCCCGCCTGCAGCGTGAGCACTGCAAAGCAGGCCACAGACCCGCCGCGCGGGCGCGCAGGGCTGCCTGGGTTCACCAGCAGCGTACCTGCATAGCTTTCATTCATAGGCACATGCGTGTGACCGTAAACCACAATATCCTGCCCCAGCTGGTGCGCCCAATAGCCCAAATCGGCCTGCACGTTGTGTTCAATGTAACGGTGTCCGTGTGTCAGCCAAATTTTGTAGCCTTCAAGCTCCAGATATTCGTCAAGCCTGGCGCCGTCATCAATTAGATCGCAGTTACCACGCACGCGCACAGTTTTAATACTGGTCGCAGCCTGCAGCAAATTAGCATCGGTTGCGTAATCACCTGTATGCAGCCACAAATCCACAGGCGGCGTGCTTTGTAAAATTTTGCGGATGGCCTGTGTGTTGCCATGCGTGTCACCGGTTATGCCAATTTTCATTTCTTTTTTCTCCAGATAGCAACCAGCTTACGAATGGCCTTGCCACGATGACTGATCTTATTTTTTTCCTCCATGGTTGCTTCACCCATGCCTTTGTGCAGCTCGGTGGACCAAAAAAGCGGATCGTAGCCAAAGCCGTTTTCGCCCAGCGGCTCATGCAGCAGCATACCGTCACAGGTGCCGTCTACCTCGTTCATCACCCTGCCGTCTGCCTGCACTACGCACAAAGCGCAGCGGAAGCGGCAGGTACGCTTTACCTGAAACTTCATATTGTGTAAAAGCAGGTTATTGTTATCCTCGGCACTGGCCTTTTCGCCGGCATAACGCGCGCTGCGTACACCGGGAGCGCCATCAAGGGCCTGCACCTCCAGACCGCTGTCATCAGCAATGCACGGCATATGCAGCTTTTTGGCATAATAAACAGCCTTCTGGCGGGCATTAGCAGCAAAGGTGCGGCCAGTCTCCGCAGGCTCCTCCACAGGCTCAAAATCTGCCAGATACTTTATTTCAATGGGCAGGTCCTTCATCAGGACCTTAAACTCTTCAACCTTCCCCAAATTATGGGTCGCTACGACCAATTCCTTAATCATCATCTAACCTCGATTCCTTTTATAAACTTTCTACGTTACCACTTGCTATATCCTGCACCAGCACGTACTGCCAACGACCGCTCTTTTTTTCTGCCAAGGCCGCATCCATAGCCTTTTGACGGCAATGCGGACAGATTTCGCGCGTCAGGCAGGTGATAAAGGCACTTTGGTCGCCAAAGCGTGCGCCCTCGGCCGCTGTCTGCAGGGTAAAATAGCCACGGCAGGTCCTGTTTGCGCAATAATGCACGCTTTCAACCTGCTCCTCGCGGATGCCCTCCTCATCGTAATAAATGTGCTTGCGACGGCTCCAGGTATCACCGCATTTTTGCAGCAGATATTTGCTGGTCTCCTCGCGATGGAAGTAAAGCGTGCCCACCTCTTCAATCAGCTGATCCACGCGCTTGTTGCAGCGCTCCTCCTGCTTACGCAGTCCACGCAAATCAGGCTCCACCACCTTGCTGTAATCCATGCCTGCCATCGCCAGGATAATGCCTGTGTTGACATAAGGCAAAGCGCTTTCGATGGAATAACCACCCTCCAGCACAGCGATATCCGCCTTCAGCTTATCTGCCAGACGTGCATATCCCTGCGCAGTAATCTGCATAGACGCCAGCGGATCGCTAAAATGGTTATCCTGCCCTGCGCTGTTAATAATCAGCTCTGGTGCAAAATCCTCCAAAATATGCGTAATCAAACCATCATACAAACGGTGCAGTCCCTCGTCACCCGTGCCCGGCAAAAGCGGCAGGTTAATGTTCGTCCCCCAGGCCGCCGGACTGCCGGCCTCGTTTGGGAAGCCCGTCCCAGGGTAGAGCGTGCGCCCGTCCTGATGAAACGAAATATATAGCGTATCCGGATCGTGATAAAAAACGTCCTGCGACCCGTCACCGTGGTGAACGTCGGTATCCACAACGGCAATTTTGCGGATGTTGTACCTGCTACGTAAATATTCTACCATTATTGCTTCGATATTGATAGTACAAAAGCCACGGATTCCGTGCACAACGCGCATAGCATGGTGTCCCGGCGGACGCACCAGGGCAAAGGCACGATGCACCTGCCGCTGCATCACGGCATCGGCCGCCACCAGGCAACCACCCGCGCTGGTGAGATGCGCCGGGGTTATAAGACGTGCGATGTTAGGAACGCCGACATGAGCACGCTGCAAATCGCACAGCTCTGCCAGGCGCGGGCGGTATTCCCTGATTTCTTCGCAATCAAAGATGCCCTCCTCCTCCAGCTGGTCACGTGTATACAGCAAGCGCTCCTGCCGCTCGGGGTGGCCTTGGCTGATCATCCAGTCAAAGGCAGGGAAAAACACTAATCCTAAAGTATCCTTAGCCATCAAAAGCCACCTCCCTGCCGCAAACCTTATGCAATATACCCGGCTTCAGCTGCATCCGCAGGCTGTAAATATCGCCGGTGTCATAATATCCATGTACCGTATTAAAATGCTCGTAGGCTACCAGCTCCGTCTGCGCGTCAGGCAGCTGCCAGTCCGCAGTCTGCTGCAGCAGCCAATCAGACAAAATATCCATAGCCACCTGCTTGTTAAAACGCTTAGGCAGCTTTTCGCGGCAGCCGCTTTCGGGAATGATGTAAAAGCCGTCGGTGGTGTCCGCACGCAGGCCGGCGCTGAGCGTAGGCCGTGCCACCGCGGCACCGACGGCGTTGGCCACGCCTGCACCCAGGGGAATGGCAACAGGCAGCGCCATTTCCTCGCCCAATGCCTGCACCAGGCCGGGGGCACCGCCGCCCACGCCCACAAGCTGCTGTGCGACAAATTCCGTTCCCCGGATAACGTCATCCACCGTATACACCGGCTGCTTGGCCCATTCGTCCAGCATCTGCTGTATTACAGCCTTTATCTGACGGGCCGCAGCACTAACTATTTTGCGTGCCTCCTCCTGCGGCGTGCCGCCAAAGGCGGCGATAGCCGCCTGCGCCCTTGCTGCGTCGCCAAAATGCACGTAGCCAGCTGCGATCAGCGCATCTCCCATCGTCGCCGCTCTGCCACCTACAGCAGCAGCAGGACCCTCACGCTCAGGGCCGACGCTGTAGCCGGCGGCAGTTTTGTGAATCCTGCTGTCGCCGCCAATCGCCACGCTACGCATATGAAAGGCACGTACAGCCGTGGGATAACCGTTGACAGTAGCACCACGCTTTGCCATCAGCGGCAGCCCTTTTTCCCAAAAGGCAATGTCTGTCGTAGTGCCACCCACATCCAAAGAAATGCTGTTCACATCGGGTGTAGCCAGCGCCTCAATGCCCAGCACCGAAGCCGCAGGACCTGTGAATACGGCCTCCACAGGCTGCTCCTTGGCCACAGCTAGCGGCAGCGTGCCGCCGTCTGCCTTTAATATATGCACAGGCGCAGCAATACCACGCTCTGCCAGGGCGCGCTCTATACGGCCGCAAAAATGCGCAAACAGCCCGTAAACCTGCGCTGCATAATAAGCAGAATTTGTGCGACGCACAAAGTTCAGCTCACCGCTCAGGCTGCTGCCTAAAAACACCTTGTCGTAACCGTATTTATTTAGTTCGTGCTCCGCCTGCAGCTCCAGCTGCGGGTTGCGCACGGCAAACTTACCACTGACCGCGCACACGCCGCTACCTTTTTTACCAAGCAGCTCCTGGTGCTTTTGCCAATCCGTGCGCGCCACAATCTTACCGCGGTGGTCCACATATCCCGTCAGGTAATGCGGCGTAACCGGGAAGCGCCCCGCCACATTCATACCAGGGCCTGTAATCACTGCCAGCGGCACAGGCTCCAGCCTTCCCTCTGCCAAAGCATTAGTCACGATAGTGCTCGAAATCACCACGCGCTCCAGCTGCATACCAGGCGTCAGCACCGCGTCCAGCGCCGCCAAAACACCCTGCAAAACATCCTCATGCGTCGTCACGCGCTTAGCCTGTGCCAGCACGTTATCTCCGTCCAACACTACAACATCCGTATAGGTGCCGCCAACATCTACACCCAAAAGCATATGCCTTCCTCCCTTCGCCTGTTGCCAACAGCAGCCTATTTTTTCTGCTTCGCCTCCAGCTTGTCTATAACCTTGTAACCATTTTTCTCTATAAACCACGTTACCGTCTCAATTATCTTTTCCTCAGGCAGTCCCTTTCGTGCCACCTGCAACACCTCCGGCAAAGGTAACACTGTTAGGTATATTATACCATGAGCACTGCCTTTGCGCTAAGGATAATTACAACGCAGCACCTTTTTCGCGCATAAGAAAAAGGCGTAAGCCTCGTTGCTTACGCCGCATTTGCCTCTGGTGGGGTTATCTTCCAGACAAATTTTCTTTTTATAGCTTGTCTTTAGCCGAGATTGCCAGATAGCACACTAATCAGCAGGTCTTAGGCACGCGTCAGCGCGTCACAATACAACAGACCAGCCACACCGAATAACGATACAACGACCGTACTCAAAATAATAATGTACTTTTTCTCCATAATAAATTCTCCTCTACACGCTAAGCCCTTCTGCGTGTATTAGCTATTATAGAAGAAACGCCGCTTATAGTCAAGCGTAATTCTGTAAAAATGTTACAAAATTTTATAATTATTTGGCATAGGACTTATGCAAAAGTACAGGCAAAATTTTACAATATAAGCTGCATCGCAAAATAGCAAGCCTGCTGCTTTACAAGAAGTCAACCCTGCCATCCTCCAGATGGTACATGGCGCCGATAACGCGCAAGCCCTCCTGGTGTTCAATCTCCTGAATCTCCAGGCTTGCCTCAATCTCGACCGCACAGCTCTTGACGTTCAGGCACGCTGCCTTATAGGGGTCGCGCTCGTCACCAATGGCAGCTTTAATCTTATCCGTAATAAATTTTATATAGCCCTCGGGATCATGGTTTATCGCTGCATCGACAGCGCCGCAATGCGTATGCCCCATAACCACGATCAGCGGCGCTCCCAAATGACTGGCGGCGTATTCAATGCTGCCCAGCTGGTGCTCGTCAATCACGTTACCGGCAATACGGATAACAAACAGCTCACCGATCCCCGTCATAAAAATATTTTCCGGAATCACTCTGGAATCAGAGCAGGTGATGATGATAGCGTAAGGCTTCTGCCCGTTAACTAATGTATCCGTTCTTCTTGCCTGCGAAATATCAGCATTATTATTTTTTGCCGCAATGTAGCGTGCATTGCCTGCCTTAAGGGTAGCCAACGCTGCAGACGGCGTGGTCGTCAGGTGTTTAATCATATCTATGTGCCTCTTTCTATTGATACTACTAATATTATATAAGCCTCTACTGCTTGCTTTTAGGTAACTGCTCGCCATATTATACCACTATCTTAGCATTATGCTCTACTCCACAGGCTACATGCCTAAGCTAAAATTTTCTGTTTTACTATTCTCCCTCGCTGGGATATAATAAAGTCAGGAAAAAAACTAACACACAAAGAAGGTTATTTATGTCACACACACGGCCTTTGGCCTTTTCCGGTCTGGCAACCGCTCTTGCCACCATCATCAGCACCTTTATCAAGCTCCCCAGCCTCCCCAACGGTGGCAGCGTCACCCTAGGCAGTATGCTCATCATCTGTTTGGCGGGCTTTGCCTACGGCACTAAGCAGGGTATACTCACCGGCATAGCCTACGGCTGCATTCAGTTTATGCTGGAGCCCTTTGCCGTGCATCCGCTGCAGGTGCTGTTAGATTATCCGCTCGCCTTTGGCGCCCTGGGCCTTGCTGGCGTCTTCCGCAATAGTAAGCATGCTCTGTACAAGGGTTATATCCTCGCAGTATGCGCCAGGCTTTGCTTTCATCAGCTTTCGGGAATGCTGTTTTTCGTCAGCTACGTTGGCAGCGTCAGCGAAAATTTGCAGCTGGTGCTGGCCGCACTGCTATACAACGCCAGCTATATCTTGACCGAAGCGGCTTTCACTTTGGTTTTCATCAGCCTGCCGGGGGTAAAGAATACCTTAGAAAGGCTGATAAAAAGTTAATAACTGCACTACAAAAAGGAGATGGCTTTCGCCATCTCCTTTAATTTTTATTCTCTTACAGCTTAGCCTGCAGCTCTGCCAGCTTGGCCTGCTGCACTGCCAGCACCTTGTCACCGATAGCAAACTGCTTCTCGTTTTCCGAAAAAGCAGGTCCGCCATAGGACTTGCGTGCTTCTACGCAATGCTCGGGCTTTAAGGCAATAAGCAGGTCACTTTCAAACAAATCGCTGAACTGCTTGTATTCCTCCAGAGAAATTTCGGGCAGGAACTTACCTTGAGTGATAGCGTAAGCAACGCATTTACCGACAACCTCATGTGCCTGACGGAAAGGCAGACCCTTACGCACCAGGTAATCAGCCAGGTCAGTAGCGTTAGAAAAGTCCTTGCTTACAGCCTGTGCCATCTTATCCACGTTCACGGTCATGGTCAGCACCATGTCGCGGTACACGGCCAGGGTAAACTTAACCGTATCAATAGCGTCAAAGAAGCCCTCCTTATCCTCCTGCAGGTCCTTGTTATAGGTCAACGGCAGGCCCTTTGCCGTGGTCAGCATAGCCATCAAATGGCCATATACACGGCCGGTTTTACCACGCACCAGCTCGGAGATATCAGGATTTTTCTTTTGCGGCATCATAGAAGAGCCTGTTGCAAAGGCATCATCCAATTCAACAAAGCCAAACTCCGTGCTGCTCCACAGGCAGATTTCCTCGCTCAAGCGGCTCATGTGCATCATGAGAGTGGAAGCAAACGACAGGAACTCAATAACATAATCGCGGTCGCTGACTGCATCCATGCTATTGGGATACACAGTGCTAAAGTTCAGCTCCTCCGCTACCATAAAGCGGTCAATCGGGAAGGTGGTGCCTGCGATAGCACCGGCGCCCAACGGCATCATGTCAGCACCCTCCCAAACGCCCAACAGGCGGCGGAAGTCACGCTGCAGCATGTTAAAATATGCCAGCATATGGTGCGCAAAGGTAATCGGCTGCGCACGCTGCAGATGCGTATAGCCAGGCATCAGGGTTTTCTCATGCTTTTTGGCTACAACAAGCAGAGCCTCTTCAAATTTAATCAAAAGCTCAGCAATTTCGGCAACCTCACGCTTCATATACATATGCATATCCAACGCAACCTGGTCGTTACGGCTGCGGGCAGTATGCAAGCGTGCACCGGCGCTGCCAATGCGCTCGGTCAGACGTGCTTCGACATTCATGTGAATGTCCTCCAAAGCAACATCAAAATGGAAGTTGCCAGCCTCGATATCAGCCAGGATAGCCTTCAATCCAGCAATAATCTTTTCCCCGTCCTCTGCTGGAATGATACCGCATTTTGCCAACATACCGGCGTGGGCAATGCTGCCGCGGATATCCTCGTGATACAAGCGCTTATCAAAATCAATGGACGCATTAAATGCGTCCACCAATTCGTTCGTATTTTTACTAAAACGACCGCCCCAAAGCTTGGCCATTATTTCAGGTTCCCCTTCTTCATCAGCGCACGCACTTTCAGCGGCAGACCGAAGAGGTTAATGAAGCCGGTAGCATCAGCCTGGTTGTAAACCTCGTCCTCGCCGAAGGTTACATATTCCTGGCTGTACAGGGAATACGGGGATTTTACGCCTGCACTGTAGATGTTGCCCTTGTACAGCTTCATACGTACAGTACCGGTTACAGTCTTTTGGGTTTCGTTTACGAAGCCGTCCAAAGCCTCACGCAGCGGGCTGAACCACATGCCATCGTAAACCAGCTCGGAATAACGGATGGATACCTGTTGCTTGAAGGATTGGGTTGCACGATCCAAGCACAGGTTTTCCAGATCGTTGTGGCCGTAGTAGATGATGGCGCCGGCAGGATTTTCATAAACGCCACGGGACTTCATGCCAACCAAACGGTCTTCTACCATATCGGTGATGCCTACAGCGTTGCGGATGCCAATCTCGTTGAGCTTTTCAACCAGCTTAGCCGGGCTCAGCTTTTCGCCGTTTACGCTTACAGGAACGCCTTCAACGTATTCCAGCTCTACATATTCCGGTTTGTCCGGAGCCTTTTCAGGAATGTTGGTTACGATGAACAGCTCATCCTTGGGAGCATTCCACGGATCCTCCAGATCGCTGCCTTCATGGGACAGATGCCACATGTTGCGGTCCATGGAATAGTCATGGTCATGGGATACAGGAATAGGAATGTTGTGTGCTGCAGCGTAGTCAATTTCCTGGTCACGGCTACGCAGCTCCCATTCACGCCACGGAGCGATGATAGCCAGCTCAGGAGCCAGAGCCTTTACAGACAGCTCAAAGCGTACCTGATCATTGCCCTTGCCGGTAGCACCGTGGGCAATAGCGTCAGCACCCTCTGCTTCAGCAATCTCAACCAATTTTTTAGCAATCAGCGGACGGGCGAAGGAAGTACCCAGCAGGTATTTCTTTTCGTATACAGCACCGGCCTTAACGGTAGGCCATACATAGTCGCTGATGAATTCTTCTTTTAAGTCCATGATGTAGCATTTGCTGGCACCGGTCTTCAGAGCCTTGTCATGAACAGGACCCAGCTCGTCGCCTTGCCCAAGGTCAGCACAGGCAGCGATAACCTCGCAGTTATTGTAATGCTCCTTCAGCCAAGGAATAATAACAGATGTATCCAGGCCGCCGGAATAGGCTAGAACTACTTTTTTAATATCTTCTTTTTTCATTGTGATAGCCTCCCAAATTTCTATAATGTTATGCATTAATGAATAAACTTACAAACTTCTTGTATTATATACCTTTTTTATGCATAACGCAAGCTTAGCAGAGTATGTATACAGGATTTTTGCAGATAGTATAAAATGTTACACTACCTGCAGCACGCCGTACGCGCTCACACCAAGCTTACAGGACCTCGTCGCTCATCAAAAGGGCCATAATAGCCTTCTGTACATGCAGGCGGTTTTCTGCCTGGTCAAAGACCACGGACTGCGGTCCCTCGAGCACTTCCTCGGTGATCTCCTCGCCGCGGTGTGCAGGCAGGCAGTGCAGCACGATAGCCTCCGGACGGGCAACTGCCAGAAGCTCCTTGTTAATTTGATAATTATGCAAGGCCTTGAAGCGGATCTCGCGCTCTGCCTCCTCGCCCATGCTGGTCCATACATCGGTGTACAGCACATCTGCACCCTTAGCAGCCTTAAAGAGATCCTCCTCCACAGTAATGCTGCAGCCAGTTTTGGCAGCGTCCTCCTGCGCCTGCTGCAAAATTACCGGGTCAGGCTTATAGCCCTCGGGGCTGGCGCAAACCATGTTCATGCCAACCTTGGCGCAGGCAAACATCAGGGAATGAGCCATGTTGTTGCCATCGCCTACGTAAACCAGCTTACGTCCCTTCAAAACAGCCATCTTCTCCTGAATAGTGAACATATCAGTCAAGGCCTGACAGGGATGCAGCAAATCCGTCAGACCATTGATAACAGGCACGCTAGCGTATTTTGCCAGCTCGATTACGGAATCGTGCGAGAAGGTGCGGATCATAATGCCGTCAACAAAGCGGGACAGCACACGCGCGGTATCGCGGATAGGCTCGCCGCGGCCGATTTGCGAAGCTGCGTCACTCAAATAAATCGGATGACCGCCCAGCTGCCAGAAGCCAACCTCGAACGAGGTTCTGGTGCGGGTAGATGCCTTGGAAAACAGCATAGCCAAGGTCTTGCCCTTCAGGTATTGGTGCGGTTCGCCGGCCTTTTGCTTGCGTTTGAGCTTTTTGGCTACGTCCAGAATGGTCGCCACCTCGCCCACCGTCAGGTCGTGAATAGAAATCAAATCTTTGTTTTTTAAACCCATTTAGTATATCCCCTTATCTTATAAACCGAAACTGCCGCAGGCTGCTTACAGACTCGCCAAAGCCTTGTCCAGAGCAACAACGACAATATCAATTTCTTCTTTAGAAATAATCAAGGGCGGTACAATGCGGATGACGTTGCCGGCAGTGCAGTTGACGATAACATGGTTTGCCAGGCAGCTTTCCACAACAGGCTTGCCCTCGCCGACAACCTGCATGCCCAAAATCAGGCCGCGGCCGCGTACATCAGTAACCTTGTCAGGATACTTGGCCTGCAGCTTGCGCAACTCACCCATGAAATATTCGCCCTTTTCGGCAACCTTGTCCACCAGACCCTCGGATTTAATCGTTGTCAGCGTTGCGTACACGGCAGCGCAGGCCAGCGGGTTGCCACCAAAGGTACCGCCGTGGTCGCCAGGCTTGAACACACGTGCCAGGCGCTCCGGCACGGCAAAGCCTGCAACCGGGAAGCCACCGCCGATGCCCTTGGCAAATGTCAGCACGTCAGGCTTCACACCACTGTGCATATAAGCAAACCATTTGCCTGTACGCGCAACGCCTGTCTGCACCTCATCGAAGATCAACAAAGCATCATGCTTGTCGCACAGCGCACGCACTGCCTGCAGATATTCGTCGCTAGGAACGTGTACACCGCCCTCGCCCTGGATAGGCTCCAGCAGTACTGCACACACATCGTCGTCCATCTGCGCTTCTAATGCAGCAAGATCGCCATAAGGAACCAAAACGTGACCTGGGCTCAGCGGACCGTAGCCCACATGGTAATAATCGTGACCGGTGGCAGCCAGGGTGTCAAAGGTGCGTCCGTGGAAGGATTCCTGTGCCGAAATAATTTTGTACTTGCTGGGCGATTTGCTAACGCCATACTTACGCGCCAGCTTCATTGCGCCCTCGTTGCCCTCAGCGCCACAGTTAGCGAAAAAGATGCGGTCCATGCCGGTTGCTTCAGCCACCATACGCAGTGCCTTAGCCTGAATTTCAGTGTAATACAGGTTGGAGCAGTGCATAACCTTGGCAGCCTGGTCAGCGATAGCCTTTACCAGCACGGGATGATTGTAGCCCAGGCTGTTAACAGCAATGCCAGCGAAGGCGTCAACGTATTCGTTGCCCTCGTTGTCCCACACTCTGCAGCCCTGGCCATGGTCCATAACCATTTGATATCTGCCGAACACCGGCAGATAATATTTTTCAGTTTCTTCTATAACAGTTTTTTTATCCATTGTGAAAAATTTTCCCCCTCAATGTGTGTGTTGTGATGACGCCTTATCCTCCCTACTCAAAAGGCTGGAGAGAAGGTATTAGATGCGAAGTAATGGCGACGACGGCGTACAACTAGTACTCCTAGGAGACCTTACAAAGCAGATGGCGCCTTATCACCTGCCGTCAAATTTCCTTAACGACTTCAGTGCCAACACCCTTATCACTAAAGATCTCCATCAGGATGGAGTGCTCGGCACGGCCGTCAATGATTTGCGCTTTAACAGCACCGCCGGACAGGGCGGTGATGCAGGCACGAACCTTGGGGATCATGCCGCCGTCGATCTTGCCGCGGATAATCAGCTCCTGAGCCTTTTCAAAGCTCATAGTGGAAATAAAGCTGTTCTCGTCACGATAGTCGGAATAAATACCGCGTACGTCGGTCAGCACCAGCAGCTTTTCAGCCTTCAGCGCGCCTGCGATTTCGCCGGCAACGCTGTCAGCATTGATGTTGTAGGTTTCACCCTGTGCGCCTACGCCGGTAGGAGCGATAACAGGAATAAAGCCGTTATCAAGCAGGCAGTCAATCAGCTCGGTGTTGATGTGCTCAACATTACCTACATAGCCGATATCAACGAGGTTAACCTCGCCGTTTTCGTAAACATCTGCCAAGTGCTTTTTAGCCTGGATAAGGTTAGCGTCCTTGCCGTTTAAGCCGACAGCCTTAGCGCCCAATGTGTTGAGACGTGCAACCAGATCGGTGTTGATTTTGCCAACCAGGGCCATTTCTGCCAGGCCGACGGATTCAGCGTCGGTAACGCGCAGGCCGCTGACAAATTCGCTCTTTTTGCCGGCCTGTGCCAGCATACGGGTGATTTCCGGGCCGCCGCCGTGTACGACAACGGGACGCATGCCGGCGCATTTCAGAAAAACGATATCCTGCAGCACCTTGTTTTTCAGTTCATCATTAAGCATAGCGTTGCCGCCGTATTTTACTACAATAGTTTTATCCTTAAACTGGCTGAGGTAAGGCAGTGCCTCCATCAGAGTTTGTACTTGCTGGTCGTTCATTAACATGTGATATTCCTCCTTAAATATTGAAGAGTTTTGAGCTTAATCACATCCTCCGCCCGCAGGCAGGGACGCTTAATCACAGGATGGTAATATATCAGGTGTGATACTCACCATTAATTTTTACGTACTCATAGCTAAAGTCACAGGTCCAGACTGTGGCACTTTCCTCGCCTGCACCCAGGTCGATAGTCATGGAAATGTCATGCTCTGCCATGGTCGGTGCCAGCTTTTCGGCAGGCACGTTGCAGTTCATACCGTTTTCTACCAAGCGGATACCGCCAATTTCCAGGTTCACCTTGTCGGCCAGCATTTCGGCACCGCTGTAGCCGGCAGCGCACACAATGCGTCCCCAGTTTGGATCCTCACCAAAGAAGGCTGTTTTAACCAGCGGCGATTTGGCAATAGCCATAGCGGCAGTCTTGGCGTCTGCCCAGGTGGCAGCACCCTTGACGTTAACCTCCAGGAATTTGGTTGCGCCCTCGCCGTCGTGGGCAATCATCTTGGCCAGGTCGGTAGCGCAGGCCAAAAGTGCCTCAAAGAAGGCAGGATAATCAGGATGCTCCTCGGAGATAATAATTTCATTTTCTGCCAGGCCGTTAGCCAGCACGATCATGCTGTCGTTAGTGCTGGTGTCACCGTCAACAACCACCATGTTAAAGGATTTGTCAGCAGCCTTTTTCACCGCACGCTTCAAAACATCGGGAGCAACAGCCGCATCCGTGGTGATAAAGGTGAGCATGGTTGCCATATTGGGATGAATCATGCCAGCACCCTTGGCAATGCCGGCGAATTTTACGGTCTTGCCACCGATTTCGGTTTCATAGGCAGCGCGCTTGATAAAGGTATCCGTTGTCTGGATGGCCATTGCGCAGCTTTCACCCTCGCACTCGTCTAAGCTGTCCACTGCATCAGCAATACCGGTCAGCAGCTTGTCCATCGGCAAAAATTGGCCGATAACGCCGGTGGAGCACACAAACACAGCCTCAGGCGCGATGCCCAAAAGACCTGCCGCATGAGCCTGCATCTTTTTAGCATCTGCCAAGCCCTGCTCGCCCGTGCAGGCGTTAGCACAGCCGCTGTTGACAACAATGGCCTGCGCAGCGGGATGCGTATTAACCTCGCGGCTCACCAATACAGGTGCCGCACACATTTTATTTTGGGTAAACACCGCGCCGCAGGCAGCAGGCACGGTGCTGTAAATAACTGCTACATCGTGGTTACCGCTGGCTTTGATACCGGCCTTGACGCCGGCAGCGATAAAGCCCTGCGGTGCAGTTACCCAGCCTTCAATTTTCTTCATTAAGTTCCCCTCTCTCTTACGGTACAAGCGGCAGCTGACGCAGGCCGGCGGTTTCATCAATGCCAAACATAACATTCATGTTCTGCACAGCCTGTCCTGCTGCACCCTTTACCAGATTATCAATACAATTCATAACAATAATGCGGCCCGTGCGCTTATCTGTCTGCCAGCCCAGGTCCACAAAGTTAGAGCCACGGATGTTCTTCAGCTCGGGGCAGCCACCCTTGCCACGCAGACGGATGAAATATTCATCGCCATACATAGCCTGGTAAGCCTCTTCAATCTGCGCATCCGTCACGCCCTCCTTGAGCTGTGCGTAGCAGGTGGCAAAAATACCACGATCTACAGGCAGCAGATGCGGCGTAAACTGAATAACCACGGGCTCGCCGGCAAATTCGCTGTAGGCCTGCTCGATCTCAGGCGTGTGGCGGTGGGTAGCAACGCCATAGGCCTTAAAGCTTTCGTTGACGCTGCAATAAAGGCTGGCAGTGCGCAGGCTGCGGCCTGCACCCGTAGTGCCGCTCTTGGCGTCAATCACAATGCCCTGGTGCTCAATCAGGTTATATTTAAACAGCGGCACCAGCGCCAGGATGCTGCAGGTGGTGTAGCAGCCAGGGTTAGCAACAAGCGAAGCCTTAGCCACCTTGTCGCGGTAAAGCTCGGTCAGGCCATATACAGCCTGTGCGTTGGGGTCCTCGTGCTTCACCTTGTACCACTCTTCAAAAACGCGGTAATCCTTGAATCTATAATCTCCACCCAGGTCGATAATTTTGGTTTTACTGTTTCGCAGACGCTTGCCAATCTTCATAGCGTGGCCGTGCGGCAGCGCGATAAAAATAACGTCGCTCGCATCAGCAATAGCGTCAATATCCTGCATAGATTGCAGGTTCTTTTCAATTCTCCCGGATAAATGCGGATACATAGAAGCGATTGCCTCACCTGTACTGCTTTCAGATGTGATAGTCGCAATCTCCGCCTCGGGATGTCCGTCCAAAAGACACAGGAGCTCTACGCCTGCGTAGCCAGTTGCACCGATAACACTTGCTTTCATATCCATCCTCCTTCATGATTGATAATTATACAACTAACCTGCATATTTTTGCAAGTCCTTTGCAAAGTTTTTTTGTAAAAAAGGTCAAGAAACACTCATCCATTTTACGCTATCTATTTTACTACTTTATGCTGCATTTTCCTAGTCTTTTTTGCTGTATACTTTGCCAAAAGCCGTCTTTCTTGCTACAATAGATATAAGCCTTTAGCTGCATCCGGCTAAGCAGGGCTTTTGATTAAGCAACGAGGTGTTAGATATGTTCAAGATTATCGCTATGGCCGTGCTGATCTTTTTAGGCATGGCCGGTTACGACAGCTTTACAGACAAGGCTCAGCCCACCGCGCCGGTACAGCAGGAGCAGACAAAAACGAGCAAACACGAAAAATCGGCCGCTATGGCGATGTTTACGGCGCTGCTGCCCCCCAAGGATACCTGGCCGTCGCCTATGCAAAAATTTTACCTGGCCTTTAATATGGACGAGGTGATCGAGCCTATCCGCCAAAGCCCGGAATGGACAGGCCTGGACGCCATGTCGCGTGATATTCCCCAGGCACTCATAGCTATTGAGGACCACGATTACTACAACCACGGCGCCATTGCCGTTGACGGCATCGTCCGTGCGCTATTGGCAAACATCAACGCCGGCGAAGTGGTGCAGGGAGGCAGCACGCTCACGCAGCAGTTTGTCAAAAACGTTTTTCTTTCGCACGAGCAAAGTATGGAGCGCAAGGTGGAGGAAGCACTGCTGTCGCTCATGCTGGAGGACACCTACAGCAAAGACGAAATTTTGGAGCTGTACCTCAACACCACCTACTTTGGTGCCGGTGCTGACGGCATCTACCAGGCCAGCCAAAAGTACTTTGGTAAGGCGCCCTCCGCGCTCACGCTGGCCGAGGCGGCAGTCATCGCTGCCCTGCCCTACGCCCCCAGCAGCCTCAACCCGCTGGAAAACCCCGCAGGCTGCAAAAAACGCCAGCTGCTGGTGCTGGCTGCCATGCATAAATATGGCATGATTAATCAAAGCCAGTTGGCCGAGGCCAAGGCCGAAAAAATCCGTCTGACGAACGGGACGGAGCTGTAAACTATATACAATTAAACAAACAGGACTGTCGCAATGCATTATGCAGGGTGACAGTCCTGTTTTTGCATATTTATTGCATTTTCAGCATGACAGCACTATTTTACACACTCTTTACTTGTATTTTAATTTAGTCTGCTTTTACGACCAGCAGCTTTGTATTATGATTAATATCATAGAATATTTTGATATAGCTAAAATCCAAACCATAAGGAAGTTTTTCGTAATGCAGATAACCATTCGTAATATAAGCAAAAGCTTTGGCGGCCAAACCGTCATCCAGCCATTGGATTTAACCATTGACAGCGGCAGCTTCACCACCCTGCTGGGTCCGTCCGGCTGCGGCAAAACCACACTGCTACGCATGCTGGCAGGTTTAGAAACGCCCGACACAGGCGAAATTTATCTGGCAGACCGTTGCGTCTTCAGTGCAGAGCGTGCCATTAACCTACCGCCGGAAAAGCGTGGTCTTGGCTTTGTCTTTCAGGATTTTGCCCTTTGGCCGCACATGACTGTTTTTGAAAACGTAGCCTTCGGCCTGCGTGCACGTGCACAAACAGATCGTCTGCAGGAGAAGGTTATGCAGGCTTTGGAGGCTGTGAAGCTGGCAGATTTCGCCAACCGCTACCCACACCAGCTGAGTGGCGGTCAGCAGCAGCGCGTGGCCTTTGCCCGCGCCATCGTCATCGAACCGCAATGTATTTTGTTTGACGAACCGCTGTCGGCCCTTGATGCCTTGCTGCGCGAATCCATGCGTGTGGAGCTGAAGGAGCTGGTGAGCAGGCTGGGCATTACCTCTGTCTTCGTCACCCACGACCAGCTTGAAGCCATGAGCATGAGCGACAGGATTGCCGTTTTCAACGCCGGCATCCTGCAGCAGTACGATGTTCCCGAAAAGATTTACCACCATCCTGCTACTAGGTTCACTGCCCACTTTATCGGCCGTTCCAACTGGCTGGATAGCAGCACCATGTTCCGTCCGGAGGCAGCAAGCCTGACGGAGCAGCCGGGACGTAGCATTATCAACGTCACCACCGCCGGCAGCCAATATCTTGGCCAAGGCTACGAGGTTACACTGCTACATGAACAGGATAAATGGGTTATCAGCTCCCCCAGCAGGCTGCCCTTAGGACAAAGGCTTGCTCTTTATATTGACCAATCACAATTAATCAGATTTGAAGGAGATTATGCTAAATGAAAATCAGAAACGCTTTAGTCGGAACTATTCTTTTAGGCTTACTGGTTGCAGGCTGCGGTGCAGATAAGGCCAGCGAAAAAAAGGCCGAAGCACCCAAGCTGTCCGGTAAGGTTGTTGTTTACATGCCAAGCCCTGCAGGATTGGCCAACAAACTTGCTGCTGACTTTGAAAAGAAAACAGGCGTCAAGGTGGAGCAGTTTCAGGGAACCACCGGCCAGATTCTCGCCCGTCTGGAAGCAGAAAAGGCTAACCCCGTAGCTGACGTTGTTATCCTAGCCTCCTGGGCCGATGGACTGAACATGAAAAACAGCGGCAAGCTGCTCAGCTACAAGCCCGTCAATGCCGACAAAATGACCGCTGGCTGGATTGATAAGGATAACACCCTGGTAGGCAGCAGCGCCTCTGCCGTCGGCGTTATTTATAACACCAAGGTGTTCCCCAAGCTGGACGCTGACTGGAGCGAGCTGGCAAATCCCAAATACAAAAACCAGCTTGCCATCCCCGATCCCGAAAAATCAGGTGCCTGCAAGGACTTTTTGGCAGGCTTTATGACCAGTCAGCCTGATGCCTGGAAAACCTGGGAGGCTATTGCCGCCAACGGCTTAAAGGTTCCCGGTGCCAATAAGGCCGCACTCGAGGCTGTCACCACAGGTGAAAAGGGCATCCTCATCGCCGGCGTAGACTACAACGCCTATTCTTCCATGAAAAAGGGCGAGCCGCTAGCGATTTATTACCCCAAGAGCGGCACTGTTGCTAACCCGCGTCCGGCCATGATCCTCAAGACCAGCCCCAACCAGGCCAATGCCAAGGCCTTCATGGACTACCTGCTTAGTGATGACGCCCAAAAGCTGGTTGTCAACGCCTACCTGCTACCAGGCCGCAGCGATGTCACCAGCAACACCCGCACCAATCTCAAGGACATTCCGCAATTTAAGCTGGATTGGGACAAGATGATGGAAATTTCCTCTGCCACCGCCAAAAAGCTCAACTCCCTGTGCAAATAACACATCCATTCCTTTCTTTATAGATGGGTCTGCAGAGCCTGCAGGCTCATCTATATCTTTATATACGCAAATCTTTTAGGAGGCTTTCCATGCCAACAAACAAAGTCAAGCTTATCTATAGTGCATTTTTTCTGCTTTTGATCATCCTTATCCTTTGCCCGCTGGTGATGATTTTTACTCAGGCCATTTTCCCTGCTGGCAAATTGGAGCTGACAAAAGCAATACAAGTGCTTTGCCTGCCCGAAAACATAACCACCATCACCAATTCCCTGCTTTTGGGAGCCGGCGTTGTTGTCTGCAGCACGCTGCTGGCGGCTCCCTTAGCCTTTATCC
>CAVAHH010000008.1:11923-19101 GCA_963588395.1 bacterium | reverse complement strand
GCCATTTGGCGGTAAAACCCAGCTCACCCCGTCCGAGGGCATGGTTGGACGTATTCCCGTGCTGCACGGCAACACCACCGCCGCTAGCATCATGGCCTGCGGCTATAACCCCGAGGTAGCCTGCTGGAGCCCGTTCCATGGCGCTATGTACGCTGTGACGGAATCCGTAGTACGTGCTGTGGCACTGGGCGCTGATCCTGCCAAGCTGCGCCTGACGCTACAGGAATACTTCCCCAAGCTGCACGATGCAAATAGCTGGGGCCAGCCGTTTAGCGCGCTTTTGGGTGCGTTTACTACGCTGGATGCTTTGGATCTGCCTGCAATTGGTGGCAAGGACAGCATGAGCGGTACCTTTATGGATAAAACCGTTCCGCCTACGCTGGTATCGTTTGCTGTTGGCGTTATCGACGGCAATAAGTCTGTTTCGGCTGACTTTAAGGCAGCAGGGGACAAGGTTGTATTCCTGTCCTGCCCGCGTGATAATGCCGAGGTATTGGACTTCGGCGTGCTGAAGGCTAACCTGACCGCCGTACACAAGGCCATGGAGGCAGGCAAAATTGTGGCTGCAGCCGCAGTCAAGGAGGGCGGTATTGCGGCCCTCGTCAGCACCATGTGCTTGGGCAACGGCTTGGGCTTTGAATTTATCAAGCCATTCCACGATACCGATAGCCTCTTTATCCTGCAGCCCGGCGGGCTGGTGCTGGAGCTGGCAGCAGGCGTAGAGCCTGAAGAGCTATTTGATGGCCTGGACTGCCTGCTTTTGGGCAGTGTTACTGCTAGCGCTGGCATTGCCATCAACGATACTGTTATTGATGAAGCTGCGGCGCTTGCTGCTTACCGCGAGCCCTTGCAGGGTATTTTCCCGGACGGTACGCCTGCCGTTGAAGAGCCTGCTGACATCAACATGCCGCTATACAAGAGCGAGCTGGCGCTGACCGCACCGGTTAACATCGCCAAGCCGCGTGTCTTCATCCCCGTATTCCCCGGCAACAACTGCGAATACGACAGCGCACGTGCTTTTGAAGCGGCAGGCGCATTGCCCGAAACCTTCATTGTACGCAACCTCACTGCCGCCGCTATCGAAGAATCGGTAGAGGCTATGGTTAAATATATCAACAACTCGCAGATCGTGATGATCCCCGGCGGCTTTAGTGCCGGCGACGAGCCTGATGGCAGCGGCAAGTTTATTGCCACTATGTTCCGCAACCCACGCATCAAGGAAGCTATCAGCGACCTGCTCGAAAACCGTGATGGCCTGATGCTGGGTATCTGCAACGGCTTCCAGGCCCTGATTAAGCTGGGGTTGGTGCCTTATGGCGAGGTACGCGAGATGACCAATGACGCACCGACGCTCACATTTAATAACATTGGCCGTCACATCTCCCAGATTGTGACCACACGTGTTGTATCTAACAAGTCGCCGTGGTTTGCTTTGTGCGAGCCTGGCGAAGAGCACGCAGTTGCTGTTTCGCATGGCGAAGGCCGCTTCTACGCTCCCGAAAGCGTGATCAAGGAGCTGTTTGCCAACGGACAGGTGGCAACGCAGTACGTCAATGCGCAGGGTGTGCCCACGATGAACACTCCGTTCAACCCCAACGGCAGCCTGTACGCTATCGAGGGCATCACCAGCCCTGATGGCCGCATTTTGGGCAAGATGGGTCACAGCGAGCGCTTTGCACCCGGTCTGTTCCGCAATATCGCAGGCGAGAAGGATCAAAAGATTTTCCTTTCCGGCGTAAGCTATTTCAAATAAAAGCTGCATAGTAAAAGACCCTGCTTACCAATTATGGTAGGCAGGGCCTTTTTAGCGTGTAACAGGGGATTAGTTATTTTCCCTATGAAGCTGATAAATTCCTTCTGAAATCAACTATAGAGCATGGAAATTTATAAAAACATACAGCTTCTAAAGCATTCATGCTATAATAAAGAAAAACTATTATCAAAGGGTGAAGAAGATGGATTTGCGCAAGCTTAAATATTTTTTAGTGGTGTGTGAGGAAATGAATATTACCAAGGCAGCTCTACGGCTGCACGTTTCACAGCCATCCTTGAGTGTAGCGCTACAAAGGCTGGAGGCAGAGCTGGAGCTGCCTCTTTTGGTGCGCGATAATAAGCACGTGGTGCTGACGCGTGAGGGCGGCATCCTGCAGCGCGAGGCGAAAAGGCTGCTGCAGCAGGCAGACGCCTTAGAGCAAACCATGCTGGATTTGCGGCGGCAGAAGGAGCGTACCTTAAGGCTTGCCTTTCCCTCTACCGCAGGGGCGTGGTTGTGGCCTGTGCTTTTGGAGGATTTTCATAGAGTACATCCTGAAATCGAGCTGCATGTGGAGGACAAAAGCACCTACGATATCCTGCGTGAGCTGCTGCTAGACGAGCTGGAGCTAGGGTATGGCGTGCTGGAGGAAAACAACAGCCGGGAGATAGCAAGTAAAACAGTGCAGATAGGAGAGCTGCGCCTGCTTTTGGCAACGGATGACAAACTTGCAGGCAAGGAGGAAATAGCTGCCGAGGAGCTTGCAGGCAGGCTGGTGGTGATGTACCGCAAGGGTGCATCGTATGCCGAAGGTCGTTTTTTACAGCTTTTGCAGGATAAGCAGGTGGCTGTACGCCTGCAGTACGTAGAGGAGCAGGCGACGGTGTTCAACCTGGTGGCGCAGGGGCTGGGATTAGCAGTTATCCTGGACGAAACCGAGCTGATTATGCACAACGAGCGCTTGTGCAGCCGTCCGCTGGCCGAGCATATCAGCTTCCAAACAGGCTTTTTCTGGAAGAAGGAGCGTTATCTATCCTCCAGCGCCCGTGAACTTTTGGCATTTTTTGAGCAGTAATCATAGTTTTTGTTTATGATGCTAAAGATTAGCGGTATTATACACTCCCAAAGCAAAGTGCTATAGTTATACCAGCAAAAGAATTTTGGAGGTTATACTATCATGGCAGCATTTGTTTTTGATTCGGCACTTTTTTGTGACCAATATGGTACGGAGGCTATGCGTAAGGTTTTTAGTGATGAGCAGCTGGTGCAAAACTGGCTGGACTGCTGGGCTGCTCTGGCGCAGGCCGAGGCCGCTTTGGGCATTGTGCCGCAGGAGGCAGCAGAGCATATCACCAGCTGCGCCAAAAGCGAAAGCATGGATATGAACGCTATCCGCGAGGGCTTTGCCAAGACCTGCCACCCTTTAATGCCGCAGATCCGCGAATTTGAGCGCGTGTGTGGACACAAGGCAGGAGGTTGGATTCATTGGGGTGCTACCACGCAGGATATTATGGATACGGCGGTGGTGCTACAGCTGCGTGACGCGCACAAAATTATAGTGGAGCAGACCAAGGTGCTGCTGCGACTGTGCTTGGAGCGCGCGCAGGAAAATAAGGCTGTGGTGATGCCGGGCCGTACGCACGGGCAACACGCTGTGCCCATCACGCTTGGTTACAAAATTGCCATTTGGGCAGCAGAGCTTGGCCGACATCTGGAGCGCCTGGACGAGGGCCAAAAGCGTTATCTGGTAGGCGAGCTGGCGGGAGCAGCAGGAACGTTGGCGTCCCTGGGCAAGCAGGGCTTAGCGGTGCAGGAGAGCTTCTGTCACAACCTGGGCCTGGGCGTCCCCCTGATAACCTGGCACGTAGCGCGAGATGGATTTGCTGAATTTGCCTCCACTATAGCGATGCTTGCAGGCACTGTGGGCAAAATTGCCAATGAGTTCATCAACCTGGAGCGTACGGAAATCTGCGAGCTAGAGGAGGGCTTTAGCATGGGCAAGGTTGGCTCCAGCACTATGCCGCACAAGCGTAACCCCATGGTCTGCGAAAACATTCTGGCCAACTGTCGCCTTATCCAAAACAGTGCCAGCCTGGGCCTTGGCGCTATGATTCAGGAGCACGAGCGCGATATGTCCTTTTGGCAGACAGAATGGAGCTACCTGCCTCAGATCTGCCTGCTCGCGGATAATGTATTGCGTCAGCTGCAGGGAATTTTGCAGGGGATGATAGTGCGCAGGGAGCAAATTAAACACAACCTGTATTTGACTAAGGGACTTATCGTTTCGGAGCGCGTTATGCTTACGCTGGGCCAATACCTAGGCCGCCAGGATGCACATGACGTTATCTATGAAGCTGCTATGAAGGCCTTTGAAGAAAACCGCCTGCTCAAGGACGTGCTGAAGGCAGATACACGTGTTACCAGCAAGATTAGTGACGAGATTTTGGACGAGGTACTGGAGCCGATGGAATACACCGGCTGCTGCAACGAAATGGTGGACAGGGTCGCAAGCAAGCTGAAGGATATTTAATATGAAGTGAAGCACCGTATATTTCCCAGGCAGGGAGGTGTGCGGTGCTTTTGTTGTACTGTTAGTATGTTGAGTGGATGCGCCGGCAATGGTATAATAAAGGTTAAAGGTAAATGCATTTAAATTTGTGAGGATAAGACATATAATGAAAATATACGAGGTATTAAGCCAAAGAGCGCAGCTGCAGGAAGTGCTTTTGGATGTCTGGGAGAGGTCTGTCAGGGCAACACATTTATTCCTTGCGGATGCAGATGTGAAGAAAATCAAGGAATATGTGCCACATGCCTTGGGAATGAGCTGTTAAACGGACCAGGAAAGATTAGTGCGGAAGAGGCTAAGCTTCATGCGGAAACAGAATATGAAAAATATAGGATTGTACAGGATCGTCTATATGAAAGTGATTTTGACCGCTTTCTTGTTATGGAGCAACAATTTTTTAGCAGCAAAGAGTGAAGCACGCAAAGCTCACAGCATCGTATAACGTCTAATAAGATGGAGGTGTATAGCATGTTGGGATTACCAAAATCAACAGAATGTACTGAAAGAATACCAATGCAGAGATTTTACAAAAGACTCTCTGGTAAACCTGCCATTAAAAAAGTTTTTACCAAGCAGATCAGAGTGATTTATTGTCGCAACAAATTGATGGCTTCTACGCTAAAGCTTGCTCCCGGCAAACAGGCTACGGAAATCGCTGTTTTGGAAGTGAAGCTGACTACACCTAAGATTGAGGACAACATTTTGCACCTAATAGATAGCAAGCTATTTTGCTACGTTTTGTTTTTATTGCGCTATGCCGGAAAATATCAGGTTGTAATTGGAACGCAGGAATGCAAAAACAGCCATTACTACCGCACTCCGTGGCTTGCAGAAAAAGAGCTGACGCTATATTTAGACGGATTAACGATCGACGAGCTATATCAGAATTTTGTCCGTCAGATTGCAGATAATGCACTTGATGATGACACAGACACTGCACAGCGTCTAAGCGACAAGCTGCAGAAGCAGCGTAAGCGGTTAATAGAGCATATTACCTCGCTAGTGGCGAAATTGAAGGATGACAAGCGTAAGCAGAAGATGCAAAGAAAGAAAAAGTGTAAAAGAAGCCAAAGTAAGATCCCAAAGAGTAAAAAAGTAGTGGGATATGCAACGGATAAGTGATAACTTTTAGCTATAAAATAAGATAGATGGGATGGGTTGAGGACGTGAAAATACTTGATAATATTAACAATACTGTCCGCGATGACCTGCGGGTGGAGTTAAAGCGTGGAAGCAAAGTGTCTGTAGCAGCAGCCTGCTTTTCTATGTACGCTTATAAGGAGCTAAAAAAACAGCTGGAAAACGTAGAATGCTTCCGCTTTATTTTTACGTCTCCCACATTTGTTAAGGAAAAGGCCGAAAAACAGAAGCGCGAATTTTATATTCCACGATTGTCAAGAGAAACAAGTTTGTATGGTACGGAATTTGAAATAAAGCTTCGTAACGAGATGACTCAGCGGGCTATAGCCAAGGAATGTGCGGACTGGATTCGTAAAAAGGCAAAGTTTAAGTCCAATACAACTGGGGAAAATATGACTGGTTTCATGACTGTTGATGCTAAAGATGCACAGACAGCCTACATGCCGTTGACTGGTTTTACCACTGTAGATATCGGTTGCGAGCGCGGTAATAACACCTATAACATGGTTAACTGCATGGAAGCACCCTTTTCCCAACAGTATATGCAGCTTTTCGAACAACTTTGGAACGACCGCGAAAAAATGCAGGATGTCACAGACGTGGTGATAGAAAATATTGGTACGGCCTATGCAGAAAATTCCCCGGAGTTTATTTATTTTATGACGCTATATCATGTATTTAGCGAATTTCTGGATGATGTATCTGAGGATGTGCTTCCTAACGAGGCAACAGGCTTTAAACAAAGTAAAATCTGGAGTATGCTTTATGATTTTCAGCGAGATGCAGTGCTTGCTATCATCAATAAGCTTGAAAAGTACAACGGCTGTATTCTTGCTGACAGCGTTGGTCTTGGTAAAACCTTTACCGCGCTGGCAGTTGTGAAATACTATGAAAACCGTAATAAATCCGTCCTTGTTCTTTGTCCGAAAAAGCTGGCAGAAAACTGGAATACCTATAAGGATAACTATGTCAATAATCCCATTGCCATTGATCGTCTGAATTATGATGTTCTGTTTCATACCGACCTGTCGCGTAATGGTGGCATGTCTAATGGTTTAGATTTGAGTCGTCTCAACTGGGGAAATTACGATCTTATCGTTATTGATGAATCTCACAACTTCCGCAATGGCATCGGAACACACAGCAACACACAGGAAAACCGCTACCAAAAGCTGATGGAAAAGGTAATCCGTGCCGGTGTAAAGACAAAGGTTTTGATGCTTTCTGCAACGCCTGTCAACAATCGCTTTGTGGATTTAAAGAACCAGCTTGCTATTGCCTACGAGGGCAATTCTGCAAGCTTAGATGAGCGTCTTGATACCACCAAAAGTTTGGAGGATATTTTTAAGCAGGCACAAAAGGCGTTTAATGCATGGAGCAAGCTGGATAAGGAGCAACGGACAACGGATGCGTTGCTGCGTACGTTGGATTTCGATTTTTTTGAGCTGTTGGATAGTGTAACTATTGCACGTTCGCGTAAGCATATCGAAAAATATTATGACACTAATGCGATTGGTAAATTCCCTGAAAGGTTGAAACCAATTTCGTTGCGTCCAAGCCTGACAGATTTGAGCGATGCAATTAATTATAACCAAATATACGAACAACTGATGGAGCTTTCGCTGTGTGTTTATACGCCGTCGAATTACATTTTCCCCAGTAAGCTGGCAAAGTATAGGGATGTTTCTCATAATAAGGGGGATAACCTTACCCAGA
>CAVAHH010000008.1:0-11913 GCA_963588395.1 bacterium | reverse complement strand
TCTTATGAGCATTAATCTGCTTAAGCGTCTTGAAAGCTCCGTCAGCTCCTTTCAGCTAACCTTGAAGCGTATCAGGGAATTGATTACAGCAAGGATTGACGCAATTAACCGCTATGAAAGATATGGTTCGGCATATATTGATGTGTACGAGGCCAATACTGACGAGTGGGATATGGATGACGAAAATACGGAGATTTTTACCGTAGGCAAAAAAGTGCACATTAATCTTGCAGACATGGATTGGAAGAGCTGGCGAAGCGGTCTGCAGCATGACGCCGATGTGTTGGAGCTTTTGAGCCTGATGGTTGGTGATATCACACCGGAGCACGACAGCAAGCTACAACAACTGCTGCAGCTATTGGATGAAAAAATTACACATCCCATCAACCAGGACAACAAAAAAGTGCTCATATTCTCAGCGTTTTCGGATACAGCAGAATATTTGTATGATCACGTCAGCAAATATGTAAAAGACAAATACGGCCTGAACACCGCAGTTATTACAGGCAGTATTGACGGACGCACGACGATAAAGGGCTTTAGGGCAAGCTTAAATAATGTACTGACCTGTTTTTCGCCATTATCCAAGGATCGTGATGTGTTGATGCCAAACAATAAAACGGAAATTGATATTTTGGTTGCTACTGATTGCATTTCCGAAGGTCAAAACCTGCAGGACTGCGATTACCTTATCAATTACGATATTCACTGGAATCCTGTCCGCATTATCCAGCGCTTTGGGCGTATTGACCGCATTGGCAGCCAAAACAAGGTGATACAGCTGGTTAACTTTTGGCCTGATCTTACGCTTGACGATTATATTAATTTGAAATCCCGTGTAGAAACTCGCATGAAGGTAACCATTATGACTGCCACAGGCGATGATGATCTGATTAACCCGGAGGAGCAGGGTGACCTGGAATATCGCAAGGCGCAGCTCAAGCGTTTGCAGGAGGAGGTAGTGGATATCGAGGATATGTCTGACGGCATTTCCATCATGGACCTGGGGATGAATGAATTTCGCCTGGATTTGCTGGATTACATGAAGCATAATGGAGATATGGATAAAAAGCCGCGTGGCCTGCATGCCGTTGTTCCTGCTACAGAAGAATTGCCGGAGGGTGTAATCTTCGTCCTGAAAAACGTCAACAACAGCGTTAATGTGGATAACCGCAACCGCATCCATCCGTTTTATATGGTTTATATCAGTACGGAGGGAGAAATCATCTGTGACTATCTGAATCCCAAAAAGCTGCTGGATGACGTGCGCCTTTTGTGCCGAGGTCAAAGCAAGCCTATAGCGAAAGTTTACGAGCAATTTAACCGCGAAACAGATGATGGACGTAATATGGCAGATATGTCAGAGCTTTTAAGCGAGGCAATCAATTCCATTATCGACGTGAAGGAAGATAGCGATATTGATAGCCTGTTTTCTGCAGGCGGAACGTCGGCGCTGCTAAGTGCTGTGTCCGGATTAGATGACTTTGAGCTTATTTGCTTTTTGGTGGTCAAATGATGTTTTACGGGGGAGGTATGAGCAGTGCTGGGCTTGCCCAAAACAACGGAATTTAACAAAAGAATTCCCAAGCAAAAGTTTTATGAAAAGCTGCCTGTCACACCTGCTATCAAAAGGGCGTTCACTGAACAGATTAAAATTATCTATTGGCGCAACAAGCTGGCAGCCGGCACGCTGAACCTGGCCAGCGGTAAGCAGGTTACGGAGATAGAAGTTTTTGAAGTGCGGCTCGCTTCGCCAGACCTTGATGAAAACGTGCTACGCCTGATTGACAGGGAGATACCATATCACATCCTTTTTCTGCTGGCATATGAGGGAAAATATCAGGCAGTAATGGGTTACAAAGAACTTGCCGCTGCAGGCAAAGCGGCATTCAAGGTTGACCGCTACTACCGCACACAGTGGCTGCCGGAGCAAGAGCTGCCGCTGCAGCTGGGAGGATTGACGATTGATGCCGTATACGAAAATTTTATCCGCCAGATTGCAGGAGACACTCTTGCTAGTGGGATAAATACCACGCTAATGGAAAGCATTGCCAAGCAAAAGCAGCAGGAACAGCTGGCAAAGCAAATTGCCGCATTGGAGGCAAAAATCAAAAAAGAAAAGCAGCTTAACCGCAAGATGGAGCTGAAGGCGAGGATAAAGAAGCTTACAAGAGAGTGGAGTGTGAAGAGGCAAGGACACTAAACTCCACTCTCAACTCTCCACATTCCACACTATAAAAAACCCGGAGGTTATTAATATGGACAAAATGCGCATGCAATCAACCGATATGACGGCACAGAACATAGAAAAAATAGGGGAGCTGTTCCCAAACTGCATAACCGAAACCAAGGACGAAAGTGGCAAACCAAAAAAGGCCATCAACTTTGACCTGCTGCGGCAAATGCTTTCTGCCGATGTGCTTGAAGGTGACGAGGCCTACGAATTTACCTGGGTGGGCAAAAAGGCCGCCATCGTAGAGGCAAACAAGCCCATCCGCAAAACCCTGCGACCCTGCCCGGAGGAAAGCGTCAACTGGGACAGCACGCAAAACCTTTACATCGAGGGCGACAACCTGGAGGTGCTGAAGCTGCTGCAGGAAAGCTATTTGGGCAAGGTGAAGATGATCTATATTGATCCGCCGTACAATACGGGGAATGATTTTATCTATCGGGATGACTTTGCGATGAAGAGCCAGGAGTGGAGTGTGGAAAGTGGAGAGATAGACGACGACGGTAACAGGCTCTATAAAAACACGGATACGAACGGACGCTTTCATTCTGATTGGTGCAGCATGATTTATTCCAGACTGTTGCTGGCGAGGAATCTGCTGGCGGATGATGGGGTTATTTTTATTAGTATTGATGATAGCGAAGTTAAGAACCTCAAGAATATCTGTGATGAAGTTTTTGGTGCTTCAAACTTTGTAGCGCAACTTATTTGGCAAAATAAGAAGGGTGGCGGAAATGATTCTACACATATTGCGATAGAACATGAGTATATTCTGACATATGCAAAAAACATTGCGATGTTGGGAGAATTCTATGAGGCGTATTCCGATGACTATATTAAAAGATATAAAGAAGATGATAAAGTTGGTCGTTTTTTCTGGGACACATTCAAGAGAAAGGCGGGTAAACAATATTATCCTATAACTTGTCCAGACGGAACAGTTTTGGAGTATGACGAGGATGGAAATGCGATTAGTTGGTTGAGGTCAAAAGCTCGCTTTGATTCTGATGTTGCAGCAGGTGAAATCAGAATCATAAAAATTGGAGAAAAATGGTCTGTCCAATTCAAACAAAGAATGCCACTTGGAAAGACGCCACGCAGTATCTTCACAACAGAAACAGTAATTGATAATCGTGGAACGACAAGTACAGGGGCAAGCGACGTTTATGACTATTTTAAAAAAGATGTCTTTTCCAATCCTAAGCCAGTTGATCTAATTTGTTTCCTTTTAGGATTTGGACTTGGTAAAAACGACATTGTGATGGACTTTTTTAGCGGTTCAGGAACAACGGCAGAGGCTGTTATGCGCTCTAATCTTGAAGGTAGAACAGGTAAATTCATTCTTGTACAACTACCGGAAAATATCGACTCATTTTTGGATAGTTCCGCTGCAAATGCAAAGCGAATTGCAGAAAATGCTGCCTCTATCCTCGATGAACTTAATCGGCCGCATCTTTTAACGGAACTTGCCAAGGAACGCATCCGCCGCGCAGGCAAAAAAATACTGAAGGAGTGTGAAGAGTTAAGAGTGGAGAGTGAGGAGACCGCTAACAATTCCACTCTCCACTCTCCAAACTCCACACTCGATATCGGTTTCCGCGTCCTCAAGCTGGATGACAGCAACATGAAGGACGTATACTACGCACCTGCAGCTTACGAGCAAAGCCGGCTGGATGATTGGGCAAGCAACATCAAGGAAGACCGCAGCGATTTGGACCTGCTTTTTGGCTGTTTGCTGGAATGGGGGCTGCCGCTGTCGCTGCCATATAAGAGCGAAGAGGTGGAAGGCTTTACCGTGCACAACTACAATGATGGTGATTTGATCGCTTGCTTTGATGCGGATATTACAGACAGCGTCATTAAGAAGATAGCTAAAATGCAGCCCCTGCGCGCCGTGTTTCGCGACAGCAGCTTTGCGACCAGTCCTGCCAAAATCAACATGGAGGAAATCTTTAAGCTGCTGGCACCGGATACCTCTGTGAAAGTGCTGTAAGGAGGGGCAGAGTATGAGCAAAAACGAAATTACCCCGATTAACCAAAGCTTTTTGAAAAACGTTTCCGATGTGCTGACGCAGGCTAGAAAGAATGCCAAAACCGCCGTCAATCTTGCTATGGTTTATGCCTATTACGAAATCGGCAGAATGATCGTTGAAGAGGAGCAGCACGGTCAGAACAGAGCTGCCTATGGAAAGCAGATTTTGCAGGAGCTGTCAAAATACCTTACTACAAAATATGGTAAGGGATATTCCGCAGAGAACCTGAAGCTCATGCGGCGATTTTATAACGTTTATTTGCATGACCAGATTGGGGAAACAGTGTTTACCCAATTCGAGAATCTTCCAGCGGTCAGCACCGGCAGGAAGTTTTATCTGAGCTGGTCGCATTATCTCAAGCTCATGCGGATAGATAACGTGGATGAACGCCATTTTTACGAAATTGAATCTGTAAAAAATGACTGGAGCCTTACCGAGCTGAAACGTCAATATAATAGTTCGCTCTATGAGCGAATTGCCCTTAGTACCGATAAGGAGAAGGTTTATCGCCTGGCAACGGAAGGACAGAAGGTCGAGACTGCAAAGGAGGCAGTCAAAGACCCATATGTGTTGGAATTTCTTGGCTTGAAGGAGCTGCCGGAATACTCCGAAAGCGAGCTGGAGAGCCGCATTATCGACAATTTGCAGCAATTCCTGCTGGAGCTTGGCACAGGTTTTGCCTTTATTGGCAGACAGGTGCGGTTTACCTTTGATGAAGAGCATTTTATGGTGGATTTGGTTTTCTATAACCGTCTGCTGCGCTGTTTTGTACTGTTCGATTTAAAAATCGGCGAGTTAAAGCATCAGGATATTGGTCAGATGCAGATGTATGTTCACTACTATGACCGCAAGGTAAAACTTTCAGATGAGAACCCCACAATTGGGATTGTGCTGTGCAGGGACAAGAACAACGCCGTTGTGGATATGACCCTGCCAGAGGATAATACGCAGATTTTTGCAAGCAAATATGAGACGGTTCTGCCGAGCAAGGAAGCACTGCAAAAACTGTTGGAAGAACAGCTGTCAGATGAAAATGGAGGCGAAGACGATGAAGCTGCGTTTTAAGCATCAAAAGTTTCAGGCTGATGCCGCCAAGGCCGTGGTGGATGTCTTTGCAGGCCAGCCTTATAGCCGACCGTCGTACATGATGGATAAGGGCATAGATAAAAAGGGTACGGATTTATACGAGGAAAACTTTACCGGCTGGAGCAACCAAAAAATTGTCCCAGGGTTAAATGACAGCATCATCCTGGAAAATTTACAAAAGATACAGCGAGCCAACCAGTTAAAGCCTTCAGACAGGCTGGAGGGTCGCTACAACCTGACCATTGAGATGGAAACAGGCACAGGCAAAACCTATACCTATATCAAAACCATGTACGAGCTGAACCGTGCCTATGGCTGGAGCAAGTTTATCGTGGTGGTTCCCAGCATTGCCATCCGCGAGGGCGTCTACAAGTCGTTTCAGGTGACGCAGGAGCATTTTGCCGAGGAATATGGCAAAAAGGTGCGCTTTTTTATCTATAATTCCAAGCAGCTGACCGAAATCGACCGCTTTGCATCGGACAATTCCATCTGCGCTATGATCATCAATTCTCAGGCCTTTAACGCCAGGGGCAAGGACGCACGCCGTATTTATATGAAGTTGGATGAATTCCGTTCACGCCGTCCTATTGACATCATCGCCAAAACCAACCCGATTTTGATTATCGACGAGCCGCAATCCGTGGAGGGCAGGCAGACCAAGGAAAACCTGCGGCAGTTTAACCCCTTGCTGACACTGCGCTATTCGGCCACGCACAAGAGCGACAGCATTTACAACATGGTTTACCGCCTGGATGCCATGGAGGCATATAATAAACAGCTGGTGAAGAAAATTGCCGTCAAGGGCATCACGGAATCAGGCAGCACAGCAACAGAAAGCTATGTTTACCTTGAAAGCATTAACCTGTCCAAGAGCGCGCCGACAGCGACGCTGCAGTTTGATTACAAGGGTGCCAAGGGTATCCGCAAGCTCACCCGCACTGTTTCCGAGGGCTACAACCTGTACGACAACTCCGGTAATATGGAAGAATACAAAAACAATTTTATTGTCTCCCGTATTGACGGACGTAACGATTTTGTGGAATTTGTCAATGGCATCAAGCTTTATGTGGGTGATGTCATCGGCAAGGTGAGCGAGGACCAGCTGCGTCGCATCCAGATCCGTGAAACCATTTTAACCCACCTTCAGCGCGAGCGTGAGCTGTTTTATAAGGGCATCAAGGTGCTGTCGCTGTTTTTTATCGACGAGGTGGCCAAGTACCGCGTTTATGATGCAGCAGGTGAGGCGCAAAACGGCATTTACGCGCAGATGTTTGAGGAAGAATATCAGGACGTTCTGGAGCATTGGCAGCTGCAGCTGGGTGAGGATGACTACATAAAATATTTGCTGGCTATCCCTGCCGATAAAACCCACGCCGGCTATTTTTCTGTTGATAAAAAGGGCAAGATGGTTAATTCTGCTGTCAAACGCAGGGAAACCACTACGGATGACGTGGATGCCTATGATTTGATCATGAAAAACAAGGAGCTGCTTTTAGACCGCAATCCCAAACGTTCTCCGGTACGCTTTATCTTTTCGCATTCCGCGTTGCGTGAGGGCTGGGATAACCCCAATGTGTTCCAAATCTGTACGCTGAAGCAAAGCAGCAGCGAGGTACGCAAGCGTCAGGAGGTTGGCCGCGGCCTACGCCTGTGCGTCAACCAGGACGGTGAGCGCATGGATACCAATGCTTTGGGAAGCGACGTGCAAAAGATCAACGTGCTGACAGTCATCGCCAGCGAAAGCTATGACAGCTTCGCCAAGGGCCTGCAGACAGAATATGCCGACGCAGTAAGCGACCGCCCGCGTGCTGTTACGGCAGAGCTGTTCGTTGGCAGGGTTATCAAGGATGACAAGGGCAACGAGCAGGTAATTGATGCCGACATTGCCAGAGCGATTTATTTTGATCTGATCGTCAACCGTTATATAGACAAAAAGGGTGCGTTTACTGATAAATACTATGAAGACAAGAAAAATGGCAGCCTCCAAATTGCTGAGGAGGTTGCCGATTGTCAGGCATCTGTGATAGATATCCTTGATTGCGTTTATGATGATAATTGCATAAGGCCGGAGAATGCACGCAAAAATAACGTAGAGCTGAAGGTGGTTGATAATAAACTGGCTATGCCGGAATTTAAAGCACTGTGGTCAAAGATTAACGCCAAAACAGTATACATTGTTGATTTTGACACCGATGAGCTGGCAAAAAAAGCAATTCACGCACTAGATAATAAGCTGCACGTTTCTAAGATATTCTTTAAGGTGGAAACAGGAAGCATGGAGCAGATAAACTCTAAGCAAGCTTTGCTCAATGGCGCTGCCTTTGTTAAGGAGCAGTCGGCAAGCTATGGCCATACCATCGCTGCCAGCAGCAACGTGAAATATGACTTGATTGGCAAGCTGGTAGAAGAAACCAAGCTCACACGCAAGGCAGTTGTGCAAATTCTTAAGGGTATTCATCCATCTGTATTTGCACAATTCAAGGATAACCCCGAAGAATTTATTATCAAGGCAGCAACCCTCATCAACGACGAAAAGGCAACAGCCATCATCCAGCATATCACCTATAATGTTATGGACGACTGCTATGACACCGATATCTTTACCGAACCGACCATTAAGGGACGCTTGGGAGTAAATGCTATGAAGACCCAAAAGCATTTGTATGACCACCTGGTATATGATTCTGCCAATGAGCAAAAATTTGCTACGGAGCTGGATGTAAACACCAACGTCGCAGTGTACGTAAAACTGCCTGACGGCTTTTATATCTCTACGCCTGTCGGACGCTATAACCCGGACTGGGCTATTGCCTTTTACGCAGGCACAGTAAAGCATATTTATTTTGTGGCAGAAACCAAGGGATCTATGTCTTCGATGCAGCTGCGCCTGATAGAAGAATCAAAAATACACTGCGCCAAGGAACACTTTAAGGCCATCAGCAGTGGCGAGGTGGTGTATGATGTGGTTGACAGCTACCAAAGTCTGTTAGATTTAGTGACGAAGTAAAAATTCTGGTCAACCATACCGTGCAATTACCAAAGTAAAAAAGCAATGCACAGCATCCTTACCGTGCATTGCTTTTTACTTTACTCCAGCAGCTTTGCCACATCCGGCAGTGGCGCCACCGTGCGCTGCAAAATACCATTCATGTAGGCAATGGCGATGCCATAATTGGTCATAGGCACTCCCTGCTCCTTGGCGCGTGCATTACGGTGCTGCACCTCGCGCTCGTTGAGCATGCACGCGCCGCAGTGTACAACCAGCTTATAGCTACTCAAATCGGCAGGAAATTCTGTGCCGCTGGTAAATTCAAATTTGGGGTTAGCCTTGGTATATTCCCTTATCCACGCAGGCAGCTTCACCGTACCGATGTCCTGACATTGACGGTGGTGGGTGCAGCCCTCGCTGATGAGGATAGTGTCATCAGCGGTAACCATATCGAGCGTGCGCACTGCCTTGACAGCGCTTTGCAGGCTGCCCTTGTAGCGCGCCATGAGGATAGAAAAAGAGGTGAGGGGAACACTTGGCGGCACAATGGCGCTGACGGCGGCAAAGGCCTGGCTATCGGTCACCACTAGGCGCGGCGGCACTGCCAGGCGTGTCAGCGACATGGCTAGCTCACTTTCCTGCACCACCACGGCAATCCCCTTGTTATCCAGCACATTGCGCAGCACCTGCTGCTGCGGCAGGATGAGCCTGCCCTTGGGTGCGGCGCTATCGATGGGGGTGACAAGCACTACGATATCGCCAGGCTCGATCAAATCTCCCACAAGCTGACGCTCCACCTCCTTGGGACGCAGGGCGGCGATAGCCTCCTTCAGCTCGTGGATGTTGCGACCTGTTTGCGTGCTTACGATAAAGCATCTCTTAGTCAGCTTCATCGCCTCCAGCGTAATGAGGGCCTGCTGCATTTCGGCCAGGATATCTGCCTTGTTGAGCACAAGGATGGCAGGCAGCTTTCTTTGCTCTATCAACTGCCACAGCTGCTTGTCCTCTTCCGTCAGGCCCACGCTTGCATCCACCACCAGCAGCGCGATATCACACTTGGCCAGCACTTGATAGGCCTTTTGGATGCGCAGCTGTCCCAGCTCGCCCTCGTCGTCAAGGCCGGGGGTATCAATAATCATAACAGGTCCCAGGGGCAAAAGCTCCATAGCCTTATAGACAGGGTCGGTGGTGGTGCCCTTTTGCTGGCTGACAATAGCCAGGTTTTGACTGGTGATGGCGTTAATGAGGCTGGATTTGCCAGCGTTGCGTCTGCCGAAAATACCGATGTGTACGCGTTCGGCAGCGGGTGTAGTGTTTAGAGACATAGCTTCCTCCTAGTAAAAAAGGCTGCAGCGCTATGAGCACTGCAACCTCGTTGTTGCGGTTTATTTTACAAGCTCCATCTTGGGGTTTGGGTTATATCTGCGGCCGGCCTTGGCACATTCCACACCGTTCACCTTGACGATATCGGCCGTAAAGTTGATGTTGCCGTCGAAGAAGGATGAGCCTACAGCGTAGGTATCTACAGGCACGCCCATTTCCTCAAAGGCTGCAACACGTGCGGCATCAAAGCCGCCGGATACGATAATCTTAACGTGGTTGAAGCCCTCGGCATCCAGCGCGCGGCGCACATTGCATACCAGCTCCTTGCACACGCCGGTCGGCTTAAAGGTGCCGATTTGGGTCCACAGGCTCTTGTCTACCATGCTGCCGGAGGTATCCAGGCGCACGCCTGCTAGCTTTTTGCCCAGCTTGCGGGCAACAGCCAACGAGGTGTTGACGCAGTCGTTATCAAAGTCTACCAGCGCGATGCGGGCAATGGCGGGGTCAACATATTTATCGAAGGCAGCAGTAGCAGCTACGGTATCGCCCTTATAGGACGCAATTAAGGCATGGGGGATAGTGCCCAGGCCTTTGCTGCCAGCAGCCAGGGCGTTGGCGTCGGTAGAAAAGCCGTGGATGCCGCCTACGAGTGCTGCGTAGCCATCGGCCTCCTGGGTTTGGTACAGATCGTAGCGGGCAGGGAAGAAAAGTACAGGCTTGCCCTTGGCAGCGTTTACGACATTGCGCACGTTGGTGGCAATGCGGCTCTGGCGTGCCAAAATGCCCAGGTAGATGGTTTCCAGGTGGGCAAAGTCAGCATAATCGCCCTCAATCGTCATGACGGTTTCCCATTCGTCCACTTCATCACCATCATGCAGGGAATGGATAACGATGTTTTCAGGATGGAAGGCACATTGCTTAATCAGAGCAATAACCTCATCAGTGCCGCAGACGATAACGTGGTCGCGGGCAAAAACCTGCATCAGCACGCGCGGATGATAGTTGTCACCATTTAAAATTTCTTCGGAACGTATAAAATACGCGTCTGTATAGTAACCAGCCTTAATTTTTTCGACAGGAAAGCTAAAGCTTTCGACAGGTCTTCTGTTAGTCATGTGTGTGAGCCTCCTAAAATTTCTTATGTTTTTTACTTTCATAAGAACATTAACTATTGAATGTAGTTAAAAATATGATACAATAGAAACGCTATCATAGCAAGTGTTTTGCAAAAAAATCTCACTTTAATTACACTTTAACTTTAATTATAGACGGTGATTAATATGCGTGACGCAAATAAAAAATATACAGTGCTGCTGCTTTCGGCTCCGATAGGGTCGGGACACAAGCTGGCAGCCGAAGCAATAGAACAGGTGTTAGCAAGGCGTGATGACGTGCAGGTGGTGCATGGCAGCGTTTTTGACTTTTTTCCGCATTTTTTGGGCAGTGCCTTCCTGCACACCTACCTGTGGATCTTAAAGTGCTGCCCCTGGCTGTATAAGCTGGCCTATAGCTGGGGCAATAAAGAGGATGGCTCGCTGTGGCTGCGCAGCCTGCTGAACAGCCTTTTGGCGCGCCTTGGCGGCAGCTACCTGCGCAGCGTCCATCCTGACGCCGTGGTGGCGACGCACGCCACGCCTGCAGGCATCGTGGGCTATTACAAGGCGCAGCAGCCGGGGCTGTGGCTGGGAGCCGTGGTGACTGATTTTACTATCCACCGCTGGTGGGTGTGCGACGGCGTCGACACCTATTTTATCGCCGACGAGCTTTTGCGTGACAAGCTGCAGACAACGGCCGAGGTGCAGGCCTTTGGCATTCCTGTGCGTCAGCAGTTTTTGCACCACGATAAGGCTAATTGCCGCAAGCGCTTCGGCTGGAGCGATGACGAACGCGTCTGCCTGCTTATGGGCGGGGGCGAGGGCCTTTTGCCCATGGATGACATTATTAAGGCACTACAGAGAGCTCGTATTGCTAACCTGCGCCTGATTGCAATGACAGGACATAACGAGGAGCTGGCGCAGCGCCTGCGCACATCCTGCGGCGCCGGTACCGAAATTTACGGCTTCCGCGAGGATGTACCGCAGCTGATGGCAGGAGCGGACATCATCATCACCAAGGCCGGTGGTCTCACTTCAGCCGAGGTATTGGCATCAGATTTGGATTTAGTTGTCTACAAGCCGCTGCCCGGGCAGGAGGAGGGTAACGCCACCTTTTTGCAAAAGCATTGCGGTGCCTTTGTTGCCCATTCATTAGAT
>CAVAHH010000007.1:0-19412 GCA_963588395.1 bacterium | reverse complement strand
GGGTTATCCGGATTTAGGCCACGCTTGCGGAAGGCATCCACAGCGTCACGATCCACCAGCTTACCCAAATCCTCATAGTCCAAAAGCTCAATCTTTTGGATTTCGTGCGAGGTACGGAAGCCATCAAAGAAGTTCAAAAAGGGCACACGGCCTTTAATAGCACTCAAATGTGCTACGCCTGCCAGGTCCATAACCTCCTGTACGCTACCCTCTGCCAAAAGAGCAAAGCCCGTCTGACGGGTAGCCATAACGTCCTGATGATCGCCAAAGATGGATAGGGAGCTGGTAGCCAGTGCACGTGCAGACACATGGAATACTGCCGGCAGCAATTCGCCAGCCATTTTATACATATTAGGAATCATCAACAGCAGGCCTTGGGATGCGGTGTAGGTGGTTGTGAGCGCACCTGCCTGCAGCGAACCGTGTACTGCACCGGAGGCACCAGCCTCAGACTGCATTTCCATCAGCTTTACACGCTGCCCGAAGATATTCTTTTTGCCCTGTGCGGACCATTCGTCGACAACCTCAGCCATAGGAGACGACGGAGTAATAGGATAAATTGCGGCTACATCAGTAAATGCGTAGGATACGTACGCAGCAGCTGTGTTGCCGTCCATTGTTTTCATTTTAACCATCGGATTCCCTTCTTTCTTAGATATCACAAAAATCTTGACCCATATGTGCAGGAAAAATTCCAGATTACACAAATAGTATACACTATTTATGTGCTTTTGTAAAATACTAGTCAAATGTATACATGATTTTACAGTAAAAAAAGTGTGAAAAAGGCAGTAGCCAACTACCGCCTCAAATAAACCATTATTCTTGATGCTTTTGACTATTCTATTACCAGCCTACCGTCAATTTCGTAGGCATAGGCCTCCTGCTCCAGCACACTCGCAATGCGCAAAAAATCGGCTGTAACTTTTGCATCACAGTACGCTGTAAGCAGCTTTTCGGCATAGCTTCTGCCCTTATAATAACCAATAGCATCCGTAACAAAAAAGCCATCGGTATATGCGTACAGCACCTCGGCAAAGTCATCTATAACCTGCTGCCAGGGAGCAGGCTGCAAAACGCCATCTTTATACGTACAGCACGGAATATGAAAAACTAATTTATGCATTAATATTTACCTCAATACATTGCTCTGGTAGCCTTTAATCTTTATAATCAAATACCTGCTCAATCAAGGTACAGAATTCCTTATACGCCGCACCTGCAGCGGATGCACCCGCAAGCGTACTCAACGCTTTTGCCCCTGCGTGGTAATACCAGCTTTGGTCCTCCCTGCCCTTATTAAAGCGGCTCCATAGCTCATCGCCAAGCTTTGCGTAATCACTAGCAATAGCACGCATATTAGCCAGCTTATCGGCCAGCACTAGCATCTTTTCACGCTTGCCTGCCGCTGCCAGATGCGCAAGCGCCTTTTCCTTGCGTTCACGCCAGGAAGCAATTTCCTGCTCCTTGGTATAATGCGATTTATCATCCTCGGTATGCGAAGCAACTAAGTCCGCCACATCCTGCCCGAATTTTTCGCTAATATCCCCTAAAGTCGCGTCAGTATCCTCCACCGTATCATGCAAAAGGCCAGCCGCCAGCAGGTGTACATCCGCCCTCATCTTCTGCAGAATAAGCATAACCTCCAGCGGATGCACGATATAAGGAGTTTTGGTTCCCTTGCGCAGGCCCTCCCTGTGCTTTTGCACGGCATATATAATAGCGTCGTTAAGCATAGCGTTATCGGCAAGTTCTTCGGCAGTTAATTTTACTTCGTTACTCATTAAGCATACACACCTTTCTTTAATTGATATCATTCATAAGCACAGCTATATTATCCCATGAAAAGGTCCTAAAATGGTCGCCACCAAGGCGACAGTTGGGAAAAAAATATAGCAGGACATACTTTGCATGGTTTATATTCTACACTCTTTCCCCTTATCCTGCCCTAAATATATTATAAAAAAAGATAGACGTTTCCCGTCTATCTCCGTGAAAATCCAGGCTATATAAGCCTTTTACAGGCATTATTACAATATTATTTCTAATGTAATGTGCATTTTCAGGAAAATCTGCACCCCACCTTTTTAAGCCTCTAAATAAATCGCTGCATCCAGCTTTTCGCCAACGTAACCGATGACTGCCGTCTGCGGCGCCACCGCTTGCAACTCGTGCAGACACGCCTGCGCCTCTGCCTCTGGGATAGCCGCTAAAAGGCCGCCGCTCGTCTGGGGATCGTAAAATATATCCTGCACAGCACGCGCCACATTACCAACAATATGCACCTCTTTCTGTGCAAAATCGCGGTTACGATAGGCACCGGCAGGCACAAAGCCCATATCTGCCATTTCATAGGCCTCTGCATGATACGGCACGTCCTTAGCACTGATGTGCAACGTCACCCCACTCCCCTGCGCCATCTCCAGGCTGTGACCTAAAAGCGCAAAGCCTGTTACATCCGTGCAGGCATGTACGCTGTAACGCACTAGTACATCACGTGCATATTTATTGAGCGTGCTCATCTGTGCATAAAGCTTCGTTAGCAGCGCATCTTCCACCAAATCGGCCTTAGCCGCCGTAGTCAAAATACCTATGCCTAAAGGCTTGGTCAAAATAAGTACATCTCCAGGTCTAGCACCGCTGTTACGCCAGATTTTTTGCGGATGGGCAAAGCCTGTCACCGCCAGGCCATAAATAGGCTCCGCGCCGTGAATGGTGTGCCCTCCTGTAATGATAGCGCCTGCCTCATAGGCCTTGCTGTATCCCCCACGCAAAATTTCCTCCACAATGTGCTTTTCCATTTTCTCAGGAATGCACATGATGTTAAGCGCCAGCTTAGGCTCGCCGCCCATAGCATACACATCACTGATAGCATTAGTTGCTGCAATCTGTCCATACATAAACGGGTCATCCACAATTGGTGGGAAAAAATCTGTTGTCTGGATAATAGCAAGCTCGTCGCTGACAGCATAAACGCTGGCGTCATCGCTCTTGTCATAACCAACCAACAGCCTTGCATCGTAGTGCGTTTTGAAGCCCTCTAAAAGCTGGCACAGCGTTCCTGCGCCCACCTTGGCGCCACAGCCGGCGCAGCTCGCAAGCTTAGTCAGCTTAACCTCGTTTTCCATGCACATCACCTTCTGAAAACCATTAATATAGCAGCAGACAGCAACGCCTTATCCCTATCTGCTAATCACTAGTATAAATAACCTTATAGCCATTCTCCTGCTGCACTAACTGCTCCAACTCGGGCGTAAGCAGCTTCTCCAATGCAGGTAACACGTCTGCCGTAAAGTATACACAGGTACCACAGCTACTACTCAGCGAACGTGGTACAGGCCGCAGCTGCGCCTGCCAGTCATGCGCCTCGCAGACACGTGCGAAGCGCACGGCACCAAAATGCGAATAAAAGGTTGCAATGTATTGGCTCATTTGCTCAAGTGCAGCGTAAATTCGCCATCGAACTCTGTAACCACAACATTATAGCCCTGGTGCTCGGCATAACGGGTAACATTTTCCTTGGAAGTGTTATTATCCACGACAACCTCGTATGAAGCAGCGCCGTCAGCCATAGCCTTACGCGTCAAAATTACCGGTTCCGGACAGGATAAACCACGTGCATCAATAATCTGCATTCTTTTCACCTTACTTTCTATAAGTATTAAAATATGCAATGGCTGTTACAACAACGATACCGATAATAACAGCCACCTGACCGTTAAAGGTGGGACCGTTGCCGCTGGAGGCCAGGCCAAAGTTGTGTGCGAAGGCAGCACCCACCAACAAACCGATGATGGTAACCGCACTATCGGAATTGCCCTCGCCTGCCAGCACCAGCTGACGCATGGGACAGCCACCCAAAAGCACACAGGCAAAGCCTGCAAGGAACAGGCCCAAAATGTTCCACAGCGCGTCGGTGTGGGCAATAGGCTGCGCTGCAAAGCCCAGCTTAAAGAATGGCGTGCCGGTAACAGCACCTAAAACCAGGTTGCTGGCAGCAGCAGCAACAATTACGGCTGCAAAGCCCAGCAGCATCTTGCTTTCTTTGAACAGGATAAAGTCACGGATGCCTGCAATCATGCAAAAGCGGGTGCGCTGAGTCAAATAGCCTACACCCAAGCCTGCAGCCAAGCTGATAGCAACAGCTGCATGCTTAGCACCGGGACCGCCGCCCGCCTTAGTAAAGTGAATAAAGGCAGGCGCTGCAAGCAGCAGCACCAGTAATGTAACTGCAATCGCAGGCAGCAGGCTGCCCTCCATAGTAGTCATCTTATAGGTACGCTTTAAGCTATAGCCACGGTTCAAGAAAAAGATACCGGCATAGATACCACCGGCAAAGCCAACCAAGCCAACTAAAGCATTTAAGTCACCGCCTGCCAAACGCAGTAGCATACGGAAGGGACAGCCCAAAAACATCAGGCAGCCAATCATAGCGAAAAAGCCCAGTACAAAGCGCGTCAGCGGCGAGCTGCCACCCTTAGGTGCAAATTCCTTGTGCATATAGGCAGCACCCATAGCACCCAAAACCAAGCCGCTGATTTCCGGACGGATATATTGCACAGCTTTAGCAGCGTGCAAGCCCAAGCCGCCTGCGGTATCACGCAAAAAGCAAGCTATACAAAAGCCCATATTGGCAGGATTGCCAAAATAAACCAGCAGCGAGGCGATTATACCCACCACCGCACCAGTTGTAATTATTACTGTTTTTTCACTTCGCATCAAAAATAGCCTCCCATATTAATTTATCAGCAAAAGTATATCACAGCAGGGAATATTACTCCAATAACATTTATAGATAAAGCGAATGAATTTATTAAGTAAGCCGATAAATATTTTACGCCAACAGTGCAGAAAATAGTTTTCGGGCAACAGCACAAAAAGCTCTACGAAAAAACTTCTCACTTTGCACTTGACATTCGCAGAAAATGTCTTATAATAATAACATCTAATGACGTTAGTAATATGGAGGAGTATTTATGAAATATAACGAAGCTGCCTTAGAGCTTGCAGAAAGCATGAAAATCATTTTTCTTGGCCCCATTAAAAATGCTGCCGAGCTGTTGAAGGGCGAAATACCTGTGCTCTGTCACATTTCCGAAAAGCAGGAAATCACTCCCACAGAGCTGGCCCGCAAGTTTTCGCTGACCACAGCAAGAATTGCTACCATCCTCAACCATTTGGAGGACAAAAGCCTCATCGTCCGCATTCACGATAATCAGGACCGCCGCAAGGTGTATATCCACCCCACCAAGGCAGGTCTGGAGCTGGCCAACATCAAAATGACAGAGCTGCACAACCAGCTAAGCGAGCTTTTACAAGCATTAGGGGAAGAAGACGCTAAGGAATACCTGCGTCTGACCCAAAAGGTGGCCGACCATTTAAAGAAGCACTAAATGCGTGCTGCGGTCTTGTCCCGTTATGACCACAGCCGCTTTCGCTTCATCATCAATCCGCTGCAAGGCGGATTATCTTTTATATATTTTGCTAACGTCATTAATATATAATGGTGTTTATTATAAATCTCGTTACGCAATTCCACGATAAAGGAGAAGTGTTCACTATGAAACTAAACAGCCAGCCAAAAAAAGTCCTAGCAGTCTTCATCGGCCTGCTTATCGCCTCCGGCCTACTTTTACTCTACAAGGGCTTTGACCCCGTCGCACAGGCCAAGGTGCGCAAGGACGGAATCCTTACGGCCGAGCAAGTTAAGGTTGCCTTTGATTCCGTAGGCGGCCGTCTCATCCGCGAAGCCGTCAAGGAAGGTGACCATGTCAAGAAAGGTGATGTATTGATGGTTATTGATGCCACCGACACCGATCTTTCCATCGAAAAAACCGAAGCACAGATTGCCCAATTAGACGCACAAATTGCCGCCCAAAGCCAGAGCATCGACATTGGCTTTGCCCAAGCAGATACCAGCGAAGTACAAACCTTCCGCCAGATTGATATGCAAAAGGCCGCCATCGATTCGGCCAATTCCACCTATGCAACCAAGCTGGCCGATTTTAACCGTATGGAAAAGCTGGAGCGCGATGGTGCTATTTCACACAAGGAATTGGATGCCTACCGCAACGCTATGGAGGTTGCCCGTGCTGATGTAAATTCTGCTGTCAACGGCCTCAACCAATTGTTGGGCGGCGCCTATGACACCGGCGATACCAACAGCCTCGTGCTGCCTGCCATCCAAAACCAGCGCGCCGAGGTAGCCAACCAAAAGAATACCCTCGCCAGCTTAAAGCAGCAAAAGAAGCAGTTAGAGGTTACGCTTAAGGAGCTGCAGGTGGATAAAGGCCGCCTGGTGCTGCGTGCTCCCGAGGATGGCAAAATTTTGAAAGTCATCGCCAAGGAGGGCGAAATGATTAGTGCCAATTCGCCTGTTATTCTTTTGGAAAGCAACCGCACCTATTATGATATCTACGTACCCGAAAATGATTTGGGCACCCTCAAGGAGGGCAGCAAGGTAGAAGGCACCACCATTGCCGGCAAAATCAAGGTACCTGGCACTGTAAGACTGGTTGCCCGCGCTGACGGCTTTGCCGATTACAAAATGTCGCGTGAAAAAAGCTCTGCCGACATCACCAGCTTTCAGGTGCGCATCTACACCACCCATGTAGACAACGTCATCCCCGGTATGACCATCGAGGTGCATCATGATCAATTCGCTAAAAAATGAGATAAAATATCTTTTTTCCGGCTTAGGCATGCCTTATGAAAAGCTGAGCCTGATAGTTGCCGTCTTCGTCACCGTCTTCTTTACCATCTATCTTGGTAACAACATCACCCGTGATGTGGCTGTAGCTGTTATCGACCTTGACCATTCACGCTACAGCCAGGAGCTTGTTGCCAAAATCGACTCTTCCCCCTATATGCGTGTTTCTTCTGTGGTTTATACCACACAGGAGCCACAAAAGTTTTTAGCGCAGGACAAAAACTTTGCCGTTATTGTCTTACCTAAAGATTTGGAGCGTAACCATTATTCCGGTCAGGCTGCTTCTATCGGTCTGTTTGCCGACAACAGCAACACTGCGCTTGACGGCAACATCCGTTCCGCTCTTAATAACCTGGTAGCACTGGAAAATTCCAACATCACAGTTTCCGGCAGCAGCTCCGGCAGTAGCATGGTGCTCAACGAGCGCCTGCTCTTTAACCCTGCCGGCTCTGCCTGCAACAGTACAGTCCAAGGCTTTCTCTTTATGTTTTCGTCCATGTTCTTCACCCTGGCGACCATAGGTATGGTACCGCGTTTGCGTGAAACAGGTGAATGGGAAGGCATTTTAAAAAGTGGTAATCCCATGGTGCTGGCAATACGCCTGCTTCCATACATGGGTTGCCTTTTTGTGGCACTTTTTGTAGGCATGGCGGTGCTGCGCCTGTTTGGTGACATGGTATTTGCAGGTACGATTTTGGAATTTGTAATCACCCAGCTTTTTTACCTGCCCGCGCTGGGCCTTTTGTCTCTACTCTTTGGCTGGGGTGCAGCCAACCCTGGTGTAGCAGGCGGACGCATGGTGTTTTTGATTCCAGGCGGCTTTGTCTTCGGCGGCGCCACCCTTCCTATTTCGCTATATCCCTCATGGGTAATATTTTCTACACACTTTTTCCCGCTGACGTGGGAATTCAATTTTACCCGCGATATTATCATCCGCGGCTCACATTTATGGGAAATACCTGACATTATAGGTGGCTTCTTTATCTACCTGGGTATCATCCTTACCGTCTTTTGTTACCGCTTTTATAAAAATGCCGCAGCACTGGAGGAGCAGAAGCTGCATATTTCCAGTCTGAAGGCAGAATGGGAGAAGTAAATGATGAAAGCAAAAAAATTAAACAATATTCTCGTCCCTGTTGATGGCTCCAAAGAATCCATCTGCGCCTGCAAATGGGCCTGTACTGTAGCACAGGGCACAGGAGCAACCATAACGCTTTTGCACGTTGTGGATCTTAATCTTAAGATGACATCCTTTGACCGCGTCTCTATGAGCGGCTACATTCCCGAGAGCATAAAAAAGCAGGGAGAAGATCTGCTTGCTGCCTATCGCAGCCACATGCCCCAGGACCTTGAAATCGAGCAGGTTTTGCGAGCAGGCTCGCCGCACCATACCATCGTAGCTGTTGCCGAAGAAGTGCAGCCCGACTGGATCATTATGGGCAGCCGCGGTGCCAGCAATCTTAAGGAAATCGTTATGGGCTCTGTCAGCCAATATGTGCTGCACCACGTAAGCTGTCCCGTGATGATTGTCAAGGACAATGATAAAAACATCTGATATTTGCCCTCCTGCCTCCATTGATGATACAATGAAGCAGGAGGGATTTTTATGCGCCAGATTTATCTTGATAACGCCAGCACCTCCTTTCCTAAGCCTGAAGCAGTTGCTGACGCTGTTTATAAATATATGACCGAGGGCGGTGCCAACATTAGTCGTGGCAGCTATGCCAGCGCCACTGCTACCGCCGAAGCTGTCTTTGACGTGCGCTGTGACCTGTGCGCGTTTTTTGGTGCCTGGGATGCCAGCAATGTGGTTTTTAGCAAAAATATCACCGAAGCCTTGAATCTCATCATCAAGGGCTTGCTGCGTCCCGGCGATCACGTACTGGTATCATCACTCGAGCACAATGCCGTAATGCGCCCGTTGCAGCAGATAGGAGAAGAGCTTAGTGCCAAAACGCCGACGCACGCCATCAGCTTCAGCCGTATCCCGGCTGATAGCGAAGGTAACATGCGTCTAGAGCTGCTACCACAGCTGGTGCGCTCCAACACCCGTGCCGTCATCTGTACCCATGCCAGCAACGTCTGCGGTACCTTGCAGCCACTTGCAGAGCTGGGACGTTTTTGCCGTAATTATGGTCTTTGGTTCATCGTCGATACAGCGCAAACTGCCGGTAGCATTGCCATAGATATGCAGAAGCTGGAAATTGACGCACTGGCCTTCACCGGACACAAGGGATTATTGGGCCCGCAGGGCATTGGTGGTTGCATATTAAGTGATGAAATTGCCCACTGCATCACACCGCTAATTGTTGGCGGCACAGGCAGTGCCAGCCACAGCGAACAGCAGCCAGACTTTTTGCCTGATAAATTTGAAGCAGGCACGCTCAACCTCCCCGGCATTATAGGATTAGGCGCAGCACTACGATGGCTGCGCCTGCAAAGTATAGAAGAACTGCATACACGCGAGCTGGCGCTGACGCAGCAGCTTTTGCAGGGATTGCAGCTGTTAGAGGACAGGCAGCTTCTACATATAGTCGGCCACCGAAACTGCGAAGCCCGCACCAGCGTAGTTTCCATCAGCACACAGCGTCTGGATATTGCTGCTCTTGCGTATGCCTTAAGTGAAGATTATGGTATCGCTACACGCGTCGGCCTGCACTGCGCCTCTCATGCGCACAAGGTGCTGGGGACCTACCCCACAGGCACTCTGCGCTTTTCCCCGGGCTGGAGCAACACCACCCAGGATATAGAAAACGCTCTGCAGGCATTAGAGGAGGTGCTGACACATGGAATTTAAACAGCTGCAAAGCTTTGTTGCCGTAGTACAGGAGTGCAGCTTTACCCAGGCCGCAGCCAAGCTGTTCATATCCCAGCCTACCATCAGCATGCACATCAGCCAGCTGGAGGCCGAGCTTAACACCAGACTGATTTTACGTACCACCAAAAGCATCCGTATTACTGCCAAAGGACACGAGCTTTACGGCTACGCTATAAATATACTGGAGCTAAAGGAACGTATGCTGCAGGCCTGCTCCATCGAAGCCCAGCGCATTATCCACCTGGGTGCCTCCACCATTCCTTCAGCCTATATTCTACCGCATCTGCTACCGCAGTTTGGTAGCCTGCACAAGGATATCTACTTTGTTATCCATCAAAGCGATAGCCAGGGAATCATTGACGGCCTGCATAGCGGCCTTTTTAACCTTGGCTTTATCGGTATGCCTACAAATGATGATGACCTCATCTGCCAACCATTCTGCCAGGACAATATGATTATAATCACCCCAGTCAACGAGCACTTCCTCGCACTCAAAGCAAGTGGTGCCTCTGCCATAGCTCTGCTGGAGCAGGAACCGCTCATTTTACGTGAAAACGGCAGTGGCAGCCAAAAGATTGCCGATAAATTTTTAGCTAGCAGTAATTGGGACACAAGCAAGCTGCACATCGTCGCCCGTGTTAATGACCAGGAGGCCATCAAAAACCTGGTTGCCGGTGGTCTGGGCGTTTCCATCATCTCAGCCTTGGCCGCTGCCAACTTCATCCAGGAAAAACGTCTTTTGGCCTTCACGCTACCACAAAAGCTATCTGAGCGCAGCCTGTACATGGTTTACCGCAAGAGCTATATTCTTCCCACGTATGTACAGGATTTTCTTAAATTTATTATGAATAACGCTAAATAGCATAGCAAAAGCAGGTATGCCCTTATCTCAGACATACCTGCTTTAATTTTTTTGCTATTTACTTTACCAATGTCACGGGCACCTTAGCGTTTTCTACCACAACCTGGCTGACGCTACTGCGAAGCAGTCCTTCTATAGCGCCCATACCTCTGCAGCCCAGCACAATGCCATCACAGCCCTGTTCATCTGCGATGCGTAAAATGCTTTCCGGCACGTCGCTGTCATTTTCCAGCATATAAGTGCAGTCCACATTCTTACCACTCATAATTGCATGTGCCGCATCCAGCACCTCGTCACCAATCTGCGCATACAGGCAGTCGCCATCCATTTCTATGACAGGCTGTCTGGTTTTTCCCGAACTCACCGTCATTATCACCAGCGCGCCGCGAGTATAGCTCACCAGCTCACAAGCGTACTCCAATGCTCTCCAGGAATGATCCATACCATCAATCGGCACCAAAATCCGACGCAGCATTTTATTTTACAATCAAGACAGGAACTGTTGCATATTGCGAAACCTTGGAGCTTACGCTGCCCAAGAAGAATTCAGCAATACCGGAAAGGCCACGGCTACCGATTACTATGGCGTCTACTTCAGTCTTTTTAGCAATAGCAATAATGCGCTCAGACGGATGACCAACCTCCAAGGTAAATTTGGTTTCACCCTCATAGCCTTCCAGACGCTCCTGCGCCATTTCTAAAACCTTATCACCAATTTTTTCCAGCTCGCTGTTGCCTTGGCTTACAGTTGCATGATCCAGAGGCACTGCCAGCAAAGCAGCATTATTATACGGTTGGATAACATTGATAACATGCAGCTCGCTACCAAACTTTTTACCCAGCTCTGCAGCAGTATTCAGCGCTCTCCAGGAGCCTTCGCTACCATCAACAGGAATAAGAATCTTTTTAAACATAATATCGCACCTCCACAACAATGCACTAACTTTTAAACATCATGTACAGAAGACTTTCATCCTCTTAATTTTTATATTCTACCTTACGAAAAAAACTCCTGCCTAAATCATTTAGCTGCACGGTTTTTTCTTTTTTCATGAATACGGGCAGATTTTTTGCTGAACTTTTTTGGTTCCTCTGCCAGCCTTGCCAGCTCAGAAGGTGTTTTTTCGGTTCTTTCAGCAAAGCTTTCGCCCTTAACAAACCTAAAATACAACGCGATACCGGCAATCAAAAGTAGCGGCACACTGCCCACAATGTAACGGTAGCTCTGAGGCGCGGCCATTGTGATAAAATCGTAGATAACAATGCACGCAGGCACCAGGATAACCTGTCCCAAACGGGCGGCAAAGCCTTCCTTGCCCATGAAGCGCACCACCATGCCGTAGGCCAGAAAAGCTACAGCAAACGAAACAAACGACATAAATACTAAAAACGCGAAAAACTCAAAGTTCATCTAAAGAGCCCCTTCCTTATTGCTTCTGTCCGCTAGCGCGCTGACCAATTATACGTGCCACCCAAACGCCGCTGGCACTGGCCTGCGACAGCCCGCGTGTAATGCCGGCGCCATCGCCCACAGCGAACATATTCGGCACCTTGGTTTCCAGATTATTGTCCAGCTCCAGGCGTGCGCTGTAAAACTTAACCTCTACACCATAAAGCAATGTATCAGCGTTGGCCATACCGGGAGCAATCTTATCCAAGGCGTAAATCATTTCAATAATATCATCCAACTGACGTTTAGGCAAGACCAAACTTAAATCGCCGGGCGTTGCGCTGAGCGTCGGCTTAGTAAAGCTTTTGAGCATACGCTTTTCGTCTGTGCGACGGCCCTTCACCAAATCACCAAAGCGCTGCACCAAAACACCACCGCCTAGCATATTGGAGAACGAAGCAATACGCTTGCCATACTGCAACGGCTCATGGAACGGTTCGGTAAACTTGCTGCTTACAAGCAGGGCAAAGTTTGTATTTTTGCTGTGAAGCTTGGGATCACGGAAGCTATGCCCATTAACGGTGATGATGCCATCTGTATTTTCGGCCACGACATAACCATAGGGATTCATGCAGAAGGTACGCACCACGTCGTTATACAGCGAGGTACGGTACAAAATCTTTGCCTCATACACCTCGTCGGTAATGTGTTTGAAGATTTCCGCAGGCACCTCCACGCGCACGCCGATATCCACCTGGTTATTAATGAATTTCAGACCCATCTTACCGCATTGCTCGGTATACCATTCCGCACCTGCACGGCCCGGGGCGGCAATTAAATATTTGCTGCGCACCTCATCGCCCTTGCTCAGCTCCAGCGCAAACGTACCGTCATCCTCACGGCAGATTTCGTCAACAGCCGTATTGCAGCGGATCTCAATCTTATCCTGCAAAAACTTATAAATGTTTTTCATGATAATCAGGTTATTTTCGGTTCCCAAGTGACGCACCTTGGCGTTCAAAAGGTGCAGGTCATATTTGAGCGCCTGCATTCCGATTTTGCTGTTTTTGGTAGTGAAATATTCACCCGGCGCACCATGGCGGCAGTTCAGCTCATCAACATAGTCAATAAGATTAATGACTGTTTCCTCAGGTAGATAATCACTCAGCCAGCCACCAAATTCCGTAGTAAAATTGTATTTGCCATCAGAAAACGCACCTGCACCACCAAAGCCGCGCATAATGCTACAGGGCTTGCAATTAATGCAATGGTCTACCTTTTTTGCTGCCAGCGGACAAAAGCGTTTATCAATATCATTACCCGCCTCCAGCATAATCACCTTCAGCTCCGGATACTTCATAACAAATTCGTAGGCCGCAAAAATCGCTGCAGGGCCACCACCAATAATCGCTACATCATACATATTTTCTCCTCCTAATCCCGATTCCAGCAAAAAAACCGCAGCTCAGCCTGTGGGCCGCGGTTTAAGCCTTATTAAGCTTACTGCTGTTGGTTTTGCTGCTTCAACCCGTATTCCAAGTCAGCATTATCAATATTTTTATACCCCTTATAGCCTTCATTACGCATAAAATCCGTAACAAGATAGCTTGCCTCGCCCTTAACAACCAAAGCGTGTGTAGCATTCTTTTCCAGATAGGGTAAAATTTTGGCGATGTTTTCTTCCTTATCCACCAGCTCTACCACAACAGGAAAATTAGCATTACCGCTGATGAACGTGCTCACTGCACGTCCTACACCGCGTACCTGCGTAGCATAGCCCTCGATACCTTTTATAACTGTGCCACCTGCCAGGCCCAATCTGCGTGCCTCACGCAAAATCGCCTTGTACAGCGGTACGTCATCCAGCATGACGTCCTCACCCGTATAAATTTTCAAAAATGTTGTATTTTTAAATTCAATAGCCATACATGTCACCTCCGGGGAAATTCTTTATTATCTATTTACTTCCCTTACTTTTTTACTAATTCGCTATCGATGTAAGCAATTCCTGCCTAGGAAGAATGATTCGGCAAAAAAGTGTAACAAAAAACTCAAGAATCTGCTTGTCATACGCTAGGGAATATTTTATTATATAATCAGCTTGTCCCATTAAAGGCTAAAAAATTTATCGAAAGAAGGTATAAATATGTCCAATCTTATTCCTGGTCTCACGGGTACTGCCAGCGTAACCGCCAGCACTGCCAACAGTGCCGCAACTATGAAGAGCGGTTCACTCGCCGTTTTTGCCACACCTGCAATGTGCGCCCTTATGGAGGAGGCTGCCTGCGCTGCCGTCAACGCTCAGCTTGAAGCCGGCAGCGGTACTGTAGGTATCAGCCTGAATATTACTCACGACCGTGCTACCAAGCTAGGTGACACCGTCACTGCCACTGCCAAGCTCACTGCTGTGGACGGCCGCAAGCTAACCTTTGACGTAAGCGCCGAAGATAGTAAGGGTGTAATAGGCAAGGGTACACACGAGCGCTTTGTCATCAATAACGAAAAATTCATGACCAAAGTAAATAAATAATTAGCATTTCTCCAAAAGCTGTCGTTGTCTGCGGCAGCTTTTCTTACACAACAAAAAACCGTCCTTCCTAAGAAGAACGGCCTTAATTTCGTGGTGATCCACCCGAGACTCGAACTCGGGACACCCTGATTAAAAGTCAGGTGCTCTACCAACTGAGCTAGTGGATCATTGGCTGGGGCGGCTGGACTCGAACCAACGCATGCGGGAGTCAAAGTCCCGTGCCTTACCGACTTGGCTACGCCCCAAGCATAAAATGTGGTCATCAGATTTACCCTATCTGAAAAAGGTGGGGTGACTGGTGGGAGTCGAACCCACGCGTAACGGAGCCACAATCCGCCGTGTTAACCACTTCACCACAGCCACCAAATTGTTTCCAAACTGAATAGCTTGGCGACGAATAGTATTATACTATATTTCAAGCTATGAGTCAAGTACAAAAATGATTTTTTTGTAAAGATGACAACACTTTTCCGCTGTTAACGGCTGGCAATAACTTCAATCTCTACATGTGCACCTTTAGGCAAAGCTGCAACCTGTACAAAGGAACGTGCAGGTGGATTAGCTGTAAAGGCTTTGGCATACACGCCGTTGATAGCGCCAAAGTTTTTGATATCATCAGCATAGACAGTAGTCTTGACAACATTGCTGAAGCTGAAGCCTGCTGCCGTCAAGATTGCATTAATGTTATCCAAAACCTGCTGAGTTTCTGCCTCAATAGAGCTTTGCACCATCTCGCCGGTTGCAGGGTTGATAGCAATCTGACCAGAGGCGAATAAAGTAGAACCTGCTAAAATTGCTTGGGAATATGGGCCCAAAGCTGCGGGAGCATTATTTGTTGCAATAACTTCCATGATAAAATCTCCTTTTACTTATTTTTATTCTGGGCAAAATATTTAGTTGCCCATTCTATAGCCGTAGGCGTAGCGGCCATACCGCCGCCTGCAGTTTCCTTCAAGGCGCAGGGAAGCGCGTCCCCCACGCTCTTCATAGCATCGATGGCTTCATCTGCGTTAATGAAGCTTGTAATACCTGCCAATGCCAGCTCTGCTGCTAAAAGCGCCTGCAGCGCACAGGCACCATTGCGCTTGATGCAGGGAACCTCGACCAGACCGGCAACAGGATCGCACACCAACCCTAGCACGTTTTTAAAAACAATGGCTACAGCCGTCCCCACCTGTTGCGGCGTACCGCCAAGCATAGTCACTGCCGCGCCTGCCGCCATGGCTGCCGCGCTACCACATTCTGCCTGACAACCGCCGGTCGCGCCTGCAAGCGAAGCACGCTCGGCAATGACCATGCCGATACTACCAGCCACCACCATACCGCGCTGCAAAGTAACATCACTCAGCCGACAATGCTTTTTGAGTGCGAAGAACACTCCCGGGAGCACGCCACTAGCCCCAGCTGTAGGAGCAGCTACGATACGACCCATGGCCGCGTTACATTCGCCCACGGCCGTAGCATAAATAACAGCATCCCGTGCTTTGTCACCCAAAAGGCTGGTATAGCTGCCAGTCTCTACTGCCTCTGCCAGCTTTTTGGCGTCACCGCCGGTCAAGCCGCTGTGCGAACGCCTGCCTGTAAGACCAAAGTCTACGGATTTTTCCATAACATCAAGCATTTCCTGCATCTTTGCCAGCAAATCCTCCTGGCTGCATTCCAGCTCACGCATATTATAGTCGATTAAAAAATCATCCAGCGATTGCTGCCAGCTGGCAGCCTCTTCTATCCAACTGTTTAACGAAAGCATTTCCTTTTTCATGCTGCCTACCTCACAAAACACTGGCGATAAAACGCACAGATTCTATCTGCTGCAGCGCACCGATAAGATTAATAATCTCATCCGGAACTGCCTCGTCACATTCAATAACCATTGAAGCCATACCACCCTTATCGCTACGGAAAAGGCGCATAGTAGCGATATTCACACCGGCATTAGCCAGCGTACTCGTTACCAGAGCGATAACGCCGCGGGTGTCAATATGCACAGTAAGGATTGCCGGCAAACGTCCCGTAAGCTCCACCGGAAAACCATCAATTTCGGTAACCTGTACCTGGCCGCCGCCTATGGACGAGCCTACAATATCACAACGGGCACCATTTGCGGCTGTCAGCTTGAAAAGCACTGTATTAGGATGAGCCTTATTACCCAGGTCTATTTTGCTGTAGCTGTATTCCAGCCCGTTTTCCTTAGCATAACTGCTGGCATTAGGGATGCGTTCATCATCAGGCAGCCAGCCCATGAGTCCCGCCAAAAGCGCCATATCCGTGCCATGCCCCTTATAGGTTTCAGCAAAAGAGCCATGCAGGTAAATTTCGGCCTTAACAGGCCTTGCGCCCAAAATACTGGCAGCCAAAAGGCCAAGACGCACAGCACCAGCCGTATGCGAGCTAGAGGGACCTATCATTACAGGACCTATAATATCCAAAATACTCATAGCGCACCTCTATTCATCGCTAGCCAGAGAGCGGTGCGCCAAGCCAACGCACATCTCATTGAGGTTGAGCACGCCCACACCCATATAAATTGCCACGCAAAGATGCTCGCCTGCCCGTGCCAGCCCAATCTTACCGCCGACATTAAAGCCAAAGGCCTTCACCTTTACCTGCTCCAGCGCCTCATGCGCCGCTCCCGCCACAGCTCCTGCACCCACGTGGGTTTCGGTCACCAAGCCTTGGCGCTGCGCTGCCACCACGGCGCGCTCTATAATTTTTACAATCGAAGGGAGAAACTCTCCGCCAAAATCTACAGCAGTAGAGCGGATTCCCTGCTCCGCCAGTCGCTCCTTAACCTTGTTTTCTTCAACACGGTTAGCTGTTAGAGCGATGCGCAGCGCAGCACGCCCCACCTCTATGCTGTTGAGACAGTTTTTGCCACATTCATGCATACTAGTCACTCCCCTCAAGCAAAATACTTTGTTTTAGTCTTCTTCTGGAACTTCTATAACGTCTTTTATCTTGTTTTTGTCGAAAAGATATACCAAAATAAAGGTAATAATACAAATAGGCCACTCAAAGTAAATAACCTCGTTAGCAAACAGCGGCTTGATGCCTTCTAGCGGGCTGCCGGGCATAAACCAAAGCGCGATGCCGATGAGGCTGACAAGCGTGGTCCAAAAAGCAGCACTGCGGCGGCACAGGCCGGGTGCGAACATCGTGAAGAAGAATACGCAGGTCAAACCACAGGTCATAGAAAGGCCCGCAATCATTGTCTTAACAATGCCTGCTGCATTAAAGGCAAACCACAGGGTTACCAGACCGACAACAAAAACAGAAAGACGGTTGATAATAACGAATTTATCTTCTGCAATCTTGGGATTAATAAAGCGTTTGTAAATATCATTGCTAAAGAGCGTTGCCGCACCCAGCAAAATAGTGCAGGCAGTGGATACATCAGCAGCCCAAAGCGCAGCCAGCGTTACACCGCCAGCCAACGGATCCAACGTCATAACAACCTTAGGCATAGCAAGTGCGGCCTGTGCCAAGGGCATTTCCGGATACATAGCCTTGCACACAATACCAAGCACAGCACAGATAAAGCCAACCGGGAAAATCATCAGGCCTGCCAGAATATAGCCGTTGCGTGCAACCTTAGCGTTTTTAGCACCACAGGCAATCTGCACAGGTCCCTGCGCGGTAATAGTTTGGGTAATCATAACGATAATCCAGCCAAGAATTGTGGCAAAGGCCAGACCGCCAACAGGGCTGCCCATCATCTCAGCCTGCGGCACCTTGCTCAGCACTGCGTCCCAGCCGCCAACGTTGGCTACAGACTGAACAGCAGAATAAATAATGCCGACATAAATCAAGCTAACGCTGACGATGTTAGCCAAGCCGCTGGACCACAGACCACCAATAAGCGTAATGCCAATGAAGACAACGGCACTCATAATCATACCGCCTTTAAAGGAGAAGAACTGCGGCAAAAGCGACGACAAAATTGCGCCACCTGCCATGTACTGCAAAGCAGTAATAACGCACATGATAATTACCAGACCGATTGCGGCAATTGCACGGCCTTTGGTGTCGTAGTAGTACTCAAAAAATTCTGGGATGGTGGAAACCTTCATTGAACGCAGCTTGCCTGCTGCCAAAAGTCCCATAACGATAGCGCCAATAGACCAGGCAGCATTGTACCAGCCGGCAGCCATACCAACGCTAAACGCACGCTGCGCTACACCTACGGTAGAAGCAGCGCCAACTGCAAGACCGGTTACATTTACTGCTACGAGGATTGTACCCAGCTTGCGTCCTGCAAGCAAAAACGCGGTAGAACCGCTGTCCGCCCTATGCTTTGCCCAAAGGCTGATGCCAAAGAGCAGCGCAATGTACACCACGACAATAACCAACTGAATAGACATAAAAAAATGCACTACCTTTCTTCCATGCTACCATAGCACGTTGATACTGCTATGCTGTAAGACTATTAACCATACTACCATCCTACAACGCACAATAATTTGTGTAATATTATACCAACTTTTACGTTTAATTAAAAGCTTCCCGGATAAATTTTCTCCCACAGTAGCACTAGCGTTATAAAATTTACATAAATTTTCTTTCTCGCGTGCGTCTGAAAAAGGATTTTATTTATTTTTGTCGAATTGCATAATGTATGTTGTAATGCATTGGAGGAAGTAACATGTATACCTATAACACAAGCGGAGTTTGCTCCCGCCAGATTCATTTTGATATAATTGATGGTAAACTGCATAACGTGCATTTCGACGGTGGCTGCCCCGGCAACCTGGCTGCTATCTGCAAGCTGATAGAGGGTAAGGACGCCAAAGAAATTGCCACGCTCCTGGCAGGCAATAAATGCGGCAACCGCCCATCTAGCTGTGCCGACCAATTATCCAAGGCCATTTTAGCAAACCTGTAAGGCAATTTTTATGCGCAGCAGGCACAGAAGTAGATTCCGTAAACTAAAAACGCAGACGGCTGCCTGCTGACAAAACTATAGTAATGAAGAAAGCGTATTTTAGCCGCTTTCATAAAGGAAGGAGGACATTATGTACAAAATCACCAAAAGCACCGATACCGGACTAGACGAGCTGGAGCTTGATCGTCTGGAAAAAGGCTACTGGCTGGACATAGTGGCTC